>JADFKA010000201.1 GCA_022565135.1 Pseudomonadota bacterium | reverse complement strand
AGGAAGCTGCATTACGATATCTCGAAGAGATCGCACACAAGTCATCGGCCAATACCATCGCAGTGATTCTCGATCGGCTATTCCCATACATCGGCAAGCTGCCGATTGCTCACGTTCATGACGGTACCATCCGACCGTTTATCGAGCACGAGCAAGCACGCGGTATGGCACCGAAAACGATCAACAATGTTTTGGGCATCATATCGACAGTTCTAAGTCGGTCGGCTCGAGTCTGGCGTGATAGGGATGGCAATCCATGGCTCACTCAGGCACCGGCGCTAATCAGCCGACTTCCAGTCAAAGGAAAGCAAGCTAAAGCCTATCCGTTATCGTGGTCAGAGCAGGATCGTTTGATCAAGGCCCTGCCCCGCCATTTGGCTGATGCGGCTCTATTTGGCTTGAATACCGGCTGCCGTGAACAGGAAATTTGCCAACTGCGTTGGGACTGGGAAGTGCAACTGCCCGAAATGGGGACCTCGGTATTCATATTGGGAGCCTCCATTACGAAGACCAGCACGGAACGTGTTGTGGTACTGAACACGGTGGCGCGTCGCGTGATCGAGTCCCGGCGTGGCATACACGCCGAGCGGGTTTTCACCTATCGAGGCAGACCAGTCGGCAAACTACGCAGCAGCGCATGGAGGCGGGCATGGAAAGCGGTAAACCTGCCGACCGAACCTGGCATCCTGAAAGGAGTTCACAATCTGCGTCATTATTCCGAGTTCTGGATTATTCCGAGTTGACGCGTGGGGTCCGGTGGTGCCCTGGCTTTACGGCTTGTCGGACTCGGCATAATCACAGGTTGTTCAGGAAGGACAGAAGTGCGTCATCCGGTTCAAAGCGGACCGGCGGGATGTTGGTCGGCGTGGTCTTTGCCAGCGCCTGCTCCTTGAGTTTGAGGTCGGCGTGCAGGTAGATGTAGGTGGTTTCCACCGACTCATGTCCGAGCCACAGGGCAATTACAGCGCGGTCAACACCGGATTGCAGCAGCGCCATGGCGGCGGTGTGTCGCAGCACATGCGGCGTCACTTTTTTCCTGAGCAATGAGGGGCAGCACTGTCGGGCGGTGGTGAGATGTTTGCTCAGCAGATATTGCAGTCCGTCATGACTGAGATGTCGGCCACGCGCACTGGGAAACAGGGGGTCCTGGGGCTGTCCCTGGCGTTTGCGTAACCAACTACGCAGCGCGCTGACGGCATCTTTGCGTAGCGGCGTGCAGCGTTCTTTGCGCCCTTTGCCGCAGCAGTGCAGGTGCGCGCCGCTGCCGAGCACGGCATCTTCACAACGCAGGCTGGTCAACTCCGAGGCACGCAGCCCGGTTTGCACGGCAACGAGTAACAGCGTGCGGTCTCGATGGCCGGACCAGGTGTGGGGATCGGGTGCGGCCAGCAATGCCTCGACTTCCAGGGAACTGAGGAACGCCACGGCGCGCCGTGTATAACGTTTGCTCGGTATTGCCAGTACACGCGCGGAGATAGCGGCGTGCTGCGGCTCGTGCAATATCACGTAACGGAAGAAGGAGTGGACGGCGGCAAGTCGGACATTGCGGCTACGCGCACTGTTATTGCGTTCTTGCTCGAGATGGTCGAGGAAGGCACCGAGGAAGGGGGTATCCAGATCATCGATGGTCAGCTCGCACGGCGGTTTTTTTAAGTGGCGCTGTGCGAATGATAAAAGCAAGCGGAAGGTGTCGCGGTAACTGGCAATGGTGTGCGGGCTAGCTTTCCGTTGTCGCATCAGCCGCTCGACAAAAAAACTCTGCAGCAGGGCGGCAAAGCCCTTTAGGCCAGTCATGGTCTGACTCCGCTGAGGGTGCGTTGCAGGTGTCGGTTTGCCAGCTGCATCAGCTCAGGTGTGGCGCTGAGATACCAGTAGGTATCGGTTATATGGACGTGTCCAAGATAGGTCGAGAGCCGCGGCAGATGGCGCTCGACATCGACCCCGGCCCGATACCAATCGCGTAACGTATTAACGGCAAAGCGATGACGGAAGTCATGTATGCGGGGTCCGCGCGCATCGGAAGCTGCGCGCAGCCCAGTCTGGCGGGAGAGCTTGACGAAGGTATAGCGCAGACTCCATTCGGTGATGCGCGTACCGCGCTCGGAGACGAAAAAGCCTGGCGTGTTCGGCTGTGGACACAAGCGGTCTCGTTGTGCGGCATACTGTGCCAGCACACGTTGCGTGGAGCCGTGGATGGGAATCCAGCGTGACTTACCGAACTTGCTCTCGTTCACTCGCAGCACCCCTTGGGCAAGATCCACATCATCCCGATCGAGCCGCAACGCCTCGTTGGTGCGCAGGCCGGTGCTGGCGTACAAACCGAACAGCGTCGTATAGGTAGCGGCGCGTAATCCGAGTGCTGATGGCAGTTCAGCGGCAGCCCAGAGCAGCGCTTGCACCTCCGCATCACTATAAATATAGGGTGGTTGCCGACGATAGCGAAACGGCAGCAAATCCGCAGGCGGCACTTCGGTGCGCGGCTCGGTCGCAAGATGATACTGGGCTAAGCGGCGTACCATGCCCAGTCGGTTCGCCCACTGGGCCGGCTGCACATCGGCCGGCGCGGTCGCCCATTGCAAGGCAAGCTCGCAGGTGATGAACTCAGCGCCCTGGCTGTCGGTAAACTCGACAAAGCGCTCGAGCAGACGACCGGCGAGGCGCAGTTTAAAACCGAGCGAGCGCCTGAGTGCCAGGTACTCCTCAAGGACGGTGCGCAACGGACTCATGACGCACCTCCCGGCCAGGGTTGTGCCAGCGAACGCAATGCACCGAGATCGAGCTTGGCGTAAATCTGCGTGGTCTGGAGTCGCTCATGACGCAACAGTTCACCGATCTCAGCGAGCGATGCACCGCTTGCGAGCAGGCGGGTCGCCAGCGAATGACGCAATAGATGCGCCCCCTTGAATGGTGCGTTAATGCCGGCGCGGGCCAGCGCACGCTTGACGATATCGCAGAGGGAAGACGCGTTCTTGAGCCCGCGATGCGGTGCGCAGAGGCGAACAAAGACCCGACGCGTGTCGCACGCCGGTCGACCGTCGGTAAGATAGTCGGCCAGGGCTTTCCCGACATCCTCAGGCAACGGCATGGGTTCCTGACGTGATCCTTTGCCACGCACGATGAACGTACCGGCGGCCCAATCGATGTCATCGAGGCGCATCGCCACGACTTCACCGGCGCGCAGACCGAGCCTTGCGAGCAGCAGCAAGATAGCGCGATCACGCCGGCCCGCCGTGGTCGCAGGATCGCAACTAGCCAACAGCTTCTCAACCTGCTCCGGCGTGATCGTCTTGGGCACATCGGCGCGGCGCCAGTTCGCCACCGTGGGTACTGCAGTGGCAAGATCGGCGCTGATCTTGCCGCGCTGTTGCAGGTAGCGTAGAAAACTACGCAGTGCGGTGACGATCAGCTGCAGTCGGCGGCGGCTGAACCTGCGCGAGCATCGGCGAATGAACGCATGTATATGTTTTGGGCACAACATGTCCAGCGGCACCGGGATCGCTGCGACAAAATCCCGCACGATGGCGACGTAGTTGATGACGGTGGATGACGCCAGGCCGCGTTCCTGTACAAGATACTGCGTGTAATTATCCTCAATGCGACGCTGCACATTATCCTCACGCGGTTCTGGCGACAGTGAGATAACACTCGCCTCACGCAACTGCTCCAGCAAGGCTTTACAGGTTGAAGCAGCGTGACGATCGACCCGTCCCTGCCGGCGTCGATAGCAACGAAAACGCTCAATGCACGCTTCGTTCAGATCCTCGACTGGTAACTTGTCGCGATCAAGCCAACGGCTCAAATGTGCGATCAGCCGTAGCTTGTCCCTGGCCGTTGCGGTTGAGTATCCCTGCCGCGTGAGTTGCTCGGCAAAAATATCGATATAGATCGCCAGCGGGCCTTCATACAAGCGTTGCCGGGCCCGGGAATCGGGGAAATAGGTCTCTGTCATGGGATCTCTCCTTCAGCATCTGGCCACATGGCCAGCTGAAAAAGAGACCCTGATTATGCCGAGTGATCAAGCAGTCAACGGCGTACAGGTTACTGAGACCAAAGGAGTAATGAGAATCTCAAGCAAGTTACTCGGAATAATCCGGAACTCGGAATAATGGCGATTATGCCGAGCTCGGCATAACAAACACACCTTCGGCAGGCGACTGCGAAGTGCGGGTATCCCATTGGAAACCCGTAAAGCATTGCTCGGTCATGCCAATGATGACATCACAACCCATTAT
>JADFKA010000200.1 GCA_022565135.1 Pseudomonadota bacterium | reverse complement strand
AATGCAACGACCGTGTCGTTGAGCGAATAGCCAATAACCGCGAGTACTGCAGCAACGACGGTCAGATCGAAGGGCAAACCAAAAAATGAAAAGACACCGACCGTGACGATAACATCGTGTGCGAGGGCCACAACGGCTCCGGCCGCGAACTTCCATTGGAAACGCACCATCACGTAAACGAAAATCAACAGCAATGCGATGATCATCGCGAGTGCGCCGCTTTCAGCCAGTTCGCCGCCAACCTGTGGACTGACAAACTCGACGCGGCGCAATTCGACGCCCGACGTGCCTGCTGCCACTGTCGCACGCAGATTATTACGAAGCTCATCCGGATCAGTGCCAATTTGCGGCGGCAAACGAACCAGGACGTCGGTATCGGCGCCGAAACGCTGTACCTGGGCATCATCGAAACCGGCTGCAGCCAGATTGCTGCGAATTTTCTCAAGATCCGCGGTCTGCGGATACCCGACCTCGAGCAGAATGCCGCCCGTAAAATCAATGCCAAATTCAAGGCCGCGCGTGAATAACGACACAATTGACACAATGACGACGAGCGCAGAAAGCGCCAAGGCGACCTTGCGCCGCTTGGGGCTGAGAAAATCGATGTTTGTTTTTTCCTTGATCAGCCGCATCATCGATGTCCTATACCGGCACCTCGGAAATCTTGCGTCCGCCAAACACGAAATTAACGATCGATCGAGTACCTATGATTGCGGTAAACATCGAAGTCAGGATGCCAATCATCAGTGTCGTCGCAAATCCTTTGATTGCTCCGGTACCGAAGGCAAGTAACACAATCGCCGCGATCAATGTCGTGATGTTCGCATCGGCGATCGACGACAACGCCTTTTCATAGCCCGTATGGATTGCCGCCTGCGGCGGCGCGCCTGCGGATACCTCTTCGCGTATGCGTTCGAATATGAGCACGTTCGCATCAACAGCCATGCCCACAGTCAGGACGATTCCGGCAATACCGGGCAATGTCAGTGAAGCGCCGAGAAGCGACAACACAGCAACGATAAACACGAGATTCGAAAATAATGCGATATTGGCGATCATGCCGAACCAGCGGTAGTACAGCGCCATGAATACGATGATGGCAAGGAATCCAATCTGAATCGCCTTGAATCCGCGATCGATATTGTCTTGTCCAAGGCTCGGGCCGATGGTTCGTTCATCAATTTTGTAAACCGGCGCGGCAAGAGCGCCAGCTCTTAGCAGGACCGCAAGAACTTGAGCTTCGGCTGGCGTCATGCCGGTGATCTGGAATCGATTTTTGAAGACTCCGCGGATCGTTGCTGAGTTAATGATTTCTTCGGTCTTGACCTTGCGCGTCTCGGTAGTGCTGCCGCGCGTGACAGTCTCTTCGCGCCATTCGATGAACACGGTCGACATCAACTTGCCGACATTGTCGCGCGTCGTTGCCAGCATGCGTTCACCACCCGCTGAGTCGAGCGTGATGCTGACAGCGGGCTGGCCTTCAGGTGTATAAGTGAATCCTGCGTCGACGATTTCATCACCCGAGGCGATAACCTCACGCTTCAGTATCTGCGCAGCTTCCTGGTCACGTCCGACATACCGGCGTGAGCCCGGTAAATTACCTGATTCATCAACAAGCCGGAATTCCAATGTCGCAGTTGCCGTCAGGATTTTTTCGAGCTCCGTCGGATCCTGTACGCCCGGCAATTGCACAACAATGCGGTCGACGCCCTGGCGCTGCACGAGCGGTTCAGCGACACCGAGCTGATCGACACGATTCCTCAACGTCGTCATGTTCTGCTCGATTGCGAAATCCTGTCGCTCCTTAATCTGCGTCTCAGTCATGCGCATCGTCAGCGACTTGCCATCGGCACCCTCGCCGACAAGCACATCAGGATCCGCAGCGTTGATGATCTGCCGTGCCTGCTCCAAATCCTCACTGCTCGTCAGCCGCACCGTAATCGTGCCGTTGGCCAAATCGACTCGATGTCGGATTCTCGCCGCACGCAGTCGCTCGTCGATGTCCTGTTCGTAGCCTCTCATGCGATTCTCGATCGCTGTTGCCATATCGACCTCGAGCAGTACGTACACACCGCCACGCAAGTCGAGCCCAAGACTCATTGGCGTCAGGCCCATCGATCGAACCCACTCCGGCAACTTTGGCGCGAGTGTCAACGCTACGTTGGCTTCTCGCTCAAAGCGACTTCTGAGTCGCTCGCCTGATCGCTGCTGGTCCTCCACCGAATTGAATCGAATGACGACCCGACCGTTCTTGAGGTATGCCGCCTCAGGAACAACACCATCGTTTTGCAGAGATCGAACGTACTTTTCCAGCCGCGCCTCGGTCATGGCATTACCGTCGACATCAGCCAGCTGCACGGCCGGCGCACTACCGTAGATATTCGGCATCGCGAACAACAGGCCCGACAACATGATGATGATGACGAGCGCATTGAGCCAGGTAGGGTACTTGTTCATCGCCTCGTATCTGGACAGGATCAGGCGTTGTCGTACGTATCTTTCGGTACGACTTGCGAGACGCTGGATTTTTGCATTTTGACCTCGGTGTTGTCGCTGATCTGCACGACAACGTAATGATCACTGACTGCCGTGATCTTGCCGAGAATGCCGCCTGCCGTGAGTATTTCATCGCCGACTGACAGGCTGGCAATGAGTGCGTTGTGCGCTTTCTGTTTTTTCTGCTGCGGACGAATAAGCAGAAAGTAAAATGCGGCAAAGATTATTACCATTGGCAGCAGGAAACTGAACGGGTCCGTTTGCTGGGCGTCCTGTGCGTAAGCGTTTTGAATGAAGAAATCCATGCGTCTCAATCTTGGTGTTGGGTGGTTGGGGAGTGCCCTGAAAATTCAGCGCGGTATTATGGCATAGAGCAACCGGAATTAGGGCGGCTTCGGCGATCGCAAGGTCTTTGCCCCCATAAAGACGCCTGGCTGTGCTATCCGGCGTACGCGGCGCGCACGTCGTCGATAAAATCCAGCAATCTGTCGGCGTCGATGGACTCACGCAGTCCGGTCATAAGTTTTTGATAATAATGAAGATTATGGATCGTTGCAAGACGCGGTCCGAGCATCTCGCCGCATTTCACCAGGTGCCTCAGGTAAGCCAGGCTGTAGTTTTTGCAGGTGTAACATTCGCAGTCAGCATCCGGCGGTGATGTGTCATCTGCGTAGCGAGCGTGGCGGAATTTGATCGTTCCCGCGGTCGTGAACAGCTGACCGTTGCGTGCGTGGCGCGTCGGAATAACGCAATCGAACATATCAACACCATGCAAAACTGACGCAACGATGTCGACGGGTGTGCCGACCCCCATCAGATATCTTGGCTGGCTCTCGGGCATGCTCGGCAGCAGTTGTTCGAGTACGGCTAGCCGTTCATCCTCGGGCTCACCGACGGCCAGCCCGCCTATCGCATAGCCATCGAAGCCGATGTCAGTCAGTCCGGACAGCGATTCCTCGCGCAGATCAGCATGAATGCCACCCTGCACGATGCCAAATAATGATTCGCCCCGATCCGGATCATCATTTCTCAGCGCATCGAAACGCTGTCTGCTACGCCCGGCCCATCGCAGCGATAATTCCATTGACTCACGTGCGACGATTTCGGTGGCCGGGTACGGCGTACATTCATCGAAGATCATCGTCACGTCGGCGTTGAGGTCATGCTGCACGTCCATCGACTTCTCGGGTGTCAGGAATACGTCATCGCCGTTGACGGGTGATTGAAAGTGCACGCCCGCTTCGGAAAGTGTGCGCATCGCGGCGAGAGAAAAAACCTGGAAACCACCCGAATCGGTCAGGATGGGGCCATGCCAGTTCATGAATTCGTGTAAGCCACCGTGTTTTCTGATCGTGTCAGTACCCGGTCGCAACATCAGATGAAATGTGTTGCCGAGAATCATTTCGGCACCATTGACAGCAATTTCTTCAGGCGTGACACCTTTTACCGTGCCATAGGTCCCGACCGGCATGAACGCGGGCGTTTGCACAGTGCCGCGCCGAAACGTCATTGTGCCGTGGCGTGCCAGGCCACAACGGCTATGGATGTCGAACTTCACGCTGAAGTTTCCGGCGTCAGAAACATCGCATCGCCATAGCTGAAAAACCGATATTTTTCGCGCACGGCATGATTGTACGCATGCAGAACGCGATCGGTGCCCGCGAAGGCGGCAACGAGCATCAGCAGCGACGACTGTGGCAGGTGAAAATTGGTGATCATCGCGTCTACGGTTCGGAACC
>JADFKA010000199.1 GCA_022565135.1 Pseudomonadota bacterium | reverse complement strand
GCGTTGCCAACTGGAAGGCGACCGTGGCTGGCAGGGTGTCGACCAGTGTGACGTTATTGGCGGCGTCGGGCCCATTGTTCGTAGCCGTCAGCGTGTAGGTGAAGGGGGTGCTTACGGGAACCGGGTCGGCCGAGTCGGTCTTGGTGAGATCAAGGTCCGCAGTGGGGGTGCCGCCGGTGTAGTAAACGATGATCCGGTGGTAATCAACCTGTGCGATGGCACCGGTACCGCCGCTTAATGCCCGGGGTTGGAGAGCGAATCCGAATCCCACGGCATTCACCTCCGCCGGAGTCCAGGTCGTGCCCCACAGGTCAGTGGGCGAGCCGTAGGTCCGCACCGTTCGAGTGCTTGGCCATACGCCTGCAATTGATCTATCGGCACCTACCGGCACGTCCGCTTTAGCGAGTCTCGCGTCGGAATCGTCCATGTCGAGGGTGGCATTCGCATCCCAGACCTCAACCTGGACCTCGATGCCGAGAATCGTCTCACCCGCCGGGATCGTGAAACCATAATTCCGCGATCGCAAGTAAGAATGGATCTCGTTGTTGTCGAAGCCGCTCGGGACCTTGTCTGTGTTCGCGTCGAGATCATTGTCCGAGACGATGTTTCCGAGGTTAGTCCACGCGATCTCAAAAGAAGGATTACTCACGGCCTGTCCCGCGAAACGGTTTTCATTGGCTGCGTTTGCGCTCTCCGCAGGGACAAAGAGACCTATGGCGGTGACGGTAAACAAGATCAATGCCCACGCACTCGCGCGCCTGCCGCTGTCTTCGCAGAACTTACTTATGCCGCTAATCGTTGATGTTGAATTACTCGCCGTCATTGCGCCCAAGATCTCGAAATCCAATGTCAAAAGACCACAGTTAGTCCGCCACTCGGCGGCCGTGGCCGAATCGAGGCAGGCGCTTTCCATAAAAAATGCATTTTCAGGATCGGCCTACGCCGCGCCCGACACGATTAGTGTTGAAATATTAGCGAGTTAGACGAAAATATTATGTGAGCTACATGCTGGATGGCGAGCGATCACGGGCGCACAATGTGACGGGGTTCACAACATTGGATAATGCAGCGAATTTGGAGCTAGTCGGGCAACGGCCGACGCATTCAGAAGCCTATTTTCTCGATCAGAGTCTGGTACCTGGGATCGTCGCGGTAGCCGACGAGCATTTGGTTGACTTGCAGGAATATCATGGCCCGCGATCGTTGTTCGAATGCCTGCTCAAGCAGCGCAAATCCTGAGTCCGCATCTCCCGACGCAAAGTATACGGCTGCGAGCAGGGTTGGTGTGACGCGATGCGATTCTGTTTCTGCAAGTAACTCATTCAGCAGGACGTAACCATCGGCATTCCGACCTGCGTGAAAATACGCGAATGCGAGATATGCGAGTTGTCGCGGATCACGACCGCGTTGCCGTACGTTCGCTTCGAATATTTCAATGGCCTTGTCTGTATCGCCGGTCGCTATGTAGCTTAGGGCGACGACGATCGGAGCGTCATCGTGCAGATCTCCTTTTCGGGCCGCCGCGATCGCTTTGTCATACAGTCCGGCATTGAGGTAACGCCAACTTGCATTGACCTGGACATAGGCATCGTTCGGATTTGCGGCTATGCGTAGTTCGACCGCAGCGATCGCCTCGTCGTGTCGTTGCTGAGTGGACAGGTACAGTGCATACCCGAGCGTGTTGACAGGATCGAGTTCGATCGTCTTAAGGTACTCACGTTCTGCTGCGTTAAAATCCCAGTCGTACCAGACCAGGTCAGGATGTCGGCGTACAAGGATCGCGCGTCGGCCAGCTCGCTGTCGAGAGCAATAGCGCGCAGAGCCGCTTCTTTGGCTTTTGGGTAGACGTCGTCTGGCAATTGATGGCCGTATCCCGTACCCAGAAAACTGTAGGCCCAGCCAAGCGTTGCATACGCCCCGGCGAACTGGTTGTCGAGCATCGTCGCGTTTTGCAAATACACGATAGCCCGTTCGAGATCATCCGGGGTTTGCTTGAATGTGTGGTAGCGCCCGAGGAGATACAGGTTGTAGGCCTCGAGGTCATTGGTCGGCAGCTCGATCAACGATAAATCCGTTGACGCGTACTCGACTTCCAGTGCGCGTGCGACTTTTTCCGCGACTTCTTGCTGGATCGCGAAAATATTATGCAGGGACAATTCGCGATCGTAGCTCTCGGTCCAGATATGTTCATCGGTTTCGGCGTCGATGAGCTGCACCGTGATTCTCAAGCGATCTTCCTCGACCCGTACGCTTCCCTCGATGATCGTGCCGGCACCGAGTTCCGTCGCAATCTCAGGCAAGCTTGCGCTGCTGCCGCGATACTTTTCCACCGATGTTCGCGATATCACAGCAAGGTTGTTGATCATCGCCAGGCGGCTGAGAAGTTCTTCATGCATGCCATCGGCGAAGAACTGATGATCGCCTGCGGCGCTCATGTCCTGAAACGGGAGCACGGCGAGGGCACCGGCCCGGATCGCCGGTACATCCAATTCAGAGTCCTGGCCGGCGAACCACCAGGCACCTGCCGCGAGCACGATCGTGGCAACGCCGATCGGCCAGAATGATCGGCTTGCCGCACGCGATTCGTCGGCGTCGGCTGGCGCAACTGAACAAATGAGGCGGTAACCACGACCGCGAACAGAAGCGATGTAGCGCGGCGCCTGACTGCCGTCGCCCAGGGCCTGCCTGAGCAATCGAACTCGCTGGGCCAGTGTCTCGTCGCCGACAACGACATCGCCCCAGACTTCGCGAATCAACTCGTCCTTGCCGACCCGATCGGGTGCGTGATCGATCAGCGCCTCGAATAGTCGAAAGGACAAATCGGGAATATCCAGTAGCACTCCATGGCGTCTCACGGTCTGCCGGCGGCGATCAAAATCGAGGTCACCCACCCGCAGCAGGGACTTTTCAGGCCGCTTCATGTTGTCGTCAGTGCCATTACCGGCCATTAGGCGATCCCATATCTCGTTGATTTAATAAAAGAAAAAATGCCTTCAGCAAACCTTCAGCATTCTTCACCGAAACTTCAAGGTCTTCGGTCGCCAGCTGAGTATTTTGTCGGCCAATCGATTTACAACCAATTGAGGAATATCTCATGAAACGCAACACAACGGCGATCATCGCCGCTCTCGCAATTTTTGCACTAATGCCTATGACCGCAAGCGCAGACAACGGTTTCTTTCTGGGCGGAAGTATTGGCGCCTCCACGCTGGACGACGACTTCGATGGGCTGGGAGTCGATACGGATAGTACGTCTTTCAGACTCACAGCCGGCTGGCAACTAAATGACTTTTTGTCCCTGGAAGCCGGTTATCACAACTTTGGCATATTTGAGGAGCGATTGGATATCGGCGGCGTAATGACTGACATCTCTATGAAGGCCGATGGCTTCACGCTCGGCGCGACCGGCAGTATTCCAGCGGGTCGTAATTTTTCATTATTCGGACGCGCGGGTGCATTCTTCTGGGACGGTGACGCGAAAATCAACGATATCAGTGTTG
The DNA here is from genome assembly GCA_022565135.1 of Pseudomonadota bacterium. GTDB lineage: Bacteria > Pseudomonadota > Gammaproteobacteria > Steroidobacterales > Woeseiaceae > UBA1847. The sequence continues at coordinate 763 of JADFKA010000199.1, read as the reverse complement.
CAACTCCTGAAGACACTAATCTTTTCTATGGTGCTGGCGCAGAATTCAAGGTCTCGGAGAACTTTTCGCTTTTGGGTGACTGGACGCGATACGAGCTTGAGGATACCCACAGCGACGTGATTTCATTCGGATTCAAGTTTCGTTTTTAGACCGATCATCGAACGATTCGGCGGAGGGCCTGCGAAAGCCCTCTGCCGAAGTCGCCTCAGGCAGCTGGCAAACCGTCGACCAGCTCTTCCATCATTTTTCGCGTTGCCGCGTCAGGCAGTTCGCCGTAAGCCGCACCGATGTTATCGAGCATGTTTTTAGGTTTGCTCGTCGCTGGCGTGACGCAGGTGACGGCCGGATGTGCCGCAACATACTTGATGAAAAATTTCGCCCACGTGTCCGCACCAAACTCCTGCGCCCAGTCCGGGACGTCCATGCCGCGGACTCGGCTCCATAAGCGCTTGCGCCCGAACGGGATGTAGACAAGCACCGCAATGCCCAACTCTTGGGCTAGCGGCAATATCGTTTCTGCCGACAGTCGGTTGTCGACGGCATAGTCGACGCCGATGAAGTCGATGGGGTAATCACGCATGGCTTTTTCGAGATCCGCATATCGACGGCGATTGGTCGACGTTGTACCGATGTACCTGATACGGCCGTCTTCCTGGTGTTCCTTGATAATGCCCATCTGCGTCGGTATGTCGGCCAGGTTATGTACCTGGATCAGATCGATCGGATCCTTGCCAAGGCGTTCGAATGAACGCTCGATCTGCAC
>JADFKA010000198.1 GCA_022565135.1 Pseudomonadota bacterium | reverse complement strand
TTGCAGACAAGGCATCGCACCAGATTTTTGTTGAGCCCGAGGGCCTGAAGTCGGACACGATTTATCCAAACGGAATCTCGACGAGCCTGCCTTACGCAACGCAGCTTCGATTTGTGCGGTCGATTCGCGGCTTTGAGAATGCGGACATCACGCAGCCTGGCTATGCAATTGAATACGATTACTTCGATCCACGCGATCTGCAGGCGACTCTTGAGACCAAGCCGGTCGCAGGACTTTATTTTGCCGGGCAGATTAATGGCACGACGGGTTATGAGGAGGCGGCCGCACAAGGGTTGCTGGCGGGCATTAATGCGGCCCGCCGGGCGGCAGAAAAAGAACAGTGGTTTCCGCAGCGCCACGAGGCTTATATAGGCGTGCTGGTTGATGACCTGATCACGCGCGGCGTCAGCGAACCGTATCGAATGTTTACGAGCCGCGCTGAATATCGCCTGATGCTGCGCGAAGACAATGCGGATCTGCGACTGACGCCGATTGGGCGCGACCTCGGCATCGTCGACAACACGCGGTGGGCCGCGTTCGAGACCAAGCGTGAAGCCGTTGGCCGCGAGCGAGAACGCCTCGCGGGCATCCTTGTCAAACCTGTCGACATGACCGAGGCTGATGTAGCGTTGCTTGGGCAACCGTTACAGCGCGAAAGCGCGGCGGCTGACTTGCTCAAACGTCCGGAGCTTAGCTATGCCGATATTACGGGGCTATCCATGGTTGGTGACTCGGATTCGCACAACGCCGCGCACGATGAACTGCGCGAGCAAATTGAATTGCAGCTTGAAGTCGAGGTGAAATACGCGGGTTACATCGAACGACAACAACGTGAGATCGCGAAACACGCGAAGCAGGAGTTACTACGACTGCCCGAAGACATTAATTACGCAGTGGTTGATGGTTTGTCGAACGAGGCGCGACAGCGACTGATGTCGTCGCGTCCCGTGACGCTTGGACAGGCGTCGCGACTCGAAGGCGTGACACCGTCCGCGGTTTCGATATTGCTTGTTCATCTGAAGAAACGGCAGCTGCGCAGGTCCGCTTAAATGCTCGAGCTTGCGACGAGAAACATCGCGCCCGGCAGCTAATCGTGTATCCTTCCGCGCATTTTGGTGGCGAAGAACATCCATGAACATCAGTCGTAATGTGTTGATTGCACTGGCAACTTTCGCGATTGTGGCCATCGCCCTCTACTCCTATGAGGACGTGGAAGATTCCGCGCCAGCGATTTCTACGCTGAATCGCGGACTGTCCACGGACCCAGAGTCCCTGGATCCGCACAAGATGCGCAGCGTACAAGCCGGAGAGGTATTGCGCGACATCGGTGAAGGCCTGGCTGGCTACACGGCGACGGGCGAGTTGATTCCAGCAGCAGCGGATGGCTGGACAATTTCTGACGACGGACTTACCTACACTTTTAATATCCGCTCTGATGCGCGGTGGTCGAACGCCGACGCGGTAACGGCGTCGCACTTCGTATTCAGTCTGCGTCGACTCGTCGACCCGGCGACGGCGGCATTCAATGCACACCTTATCGCTGACATTGAAAATGCGAGTGCCATTTCGTCGGGCGAGATGGAGCCATCTGCGCTCGCGGTCGAAGCAAAAGACGATCAAACGCTGATTATCAGGTTGTCACGGCCCACACCGTATTTCCTTGCGTTGTTGACATATCCAAGTACGTTCCCGGTTAACCCGGACTCATTGGCAGAACACGGTGACTCCTTCACGCGCCCCGGCAAGCTGCTATCGAACGGCGCCTACAAGCTTGATTCATGGGAGCCCGGATCGATGCTCAGGCTTAGCCGCAATGAGAAATACTGGAATAATGCGGCAACTGCGATAGATGCTGTGAACTATCATGTGCTGACGCAGCCAATGACCGAGCTCAATCGATATCGCGCCGGGGAACTTCATGTCACTGCAATCGTACCGCCGGAAAGCTTCAAACGGATTCGCGAAGACCGCCCAGATGAACTGCGCGTCGCGGCGTACCTTGGCGTGTACTACTACGGCTATAACTTGAGCAAACCGCCGTTCAAAGATAGCCCACAACTTCGCCAGGCGCTGTCGATGGCAATCGATCGAGAGGTTCTCGTGGAGAAGATCACGGGTCGCGGCGAGGCTCCGGCCTATAGCTGGGTGCCGGCGGGAATCGATAACTACGAGCCGCGACGCTTTAATTATGCGGACCTGAACCAGGACGAGCGCAATGCAGGCGCAAGGCGGCTGTATCGCGAGGCGGGCTATAGCGCGGCAAACCCCGCGCAGTTCGAGCTACGTTACAACACATCGGACACACAACAACGTATTGCGCTCGCCGTGCAGTCAATGTGGCGTGAGGTTCTCGGCGCAGAGGTGACGCTCGTCAACGAAGAGTTTCAGGTGTTGCTTTCCAATATGCGCGAAGCGGAGGTAACGCAGGTATTTCGCTCGAGCTGGATCGGCGACTATAACGACGCACACACTTTTCTCAACATCCTGCAGGGGGGCAATCCGGCCAACATGCCGCGTTATGCCAGCGATGAGTACGATGGGCTAATGCTTGCGGCGGCCGAGCAGACAGACCCTAAGCTGCGGCGCGTATATCTCGAAGAGGCTGAGCGTGTGCTGCTCGCCGATCACCCGGTCATACCGCTGTATTTTTACGTCAGCAAACATCTTGTCAGTCTTCAGGTTTCTGGCTGGGGAGACAATGTGCTGGATTATCATTACAGTCAGCACCTGAGTCTCGCAACAGACTAGTCTCAGAACTGGATAACGCTTTGCTGCGCTACACCGTGCTTCGAGTGCTGGGTGCAATTCCGACGCTGCTGTTGGTAATTGTGCTCGCTTTTTTGATGGTGCATGCTGCGCCGGGCGGGCCGTTTGACGACGAACGCGTACTGCCGCCCGAGATCGAAGCGAATATTGCGAAAAAGTATCATCTCGATGAACCGCTGCACCGGCAATTCTTGCGCTACCTTGGCGGCGTGGTCCAAGGCGACCTCGGCCCGTCCTACAGCTATCGGGATCACACAGTCAGCGAGCTGATCGGCGGTGCGTTGCCGCTGTCGTTGCAACTCGGGGCACTGGCGATGCTGCTGTCGTTGATCGTCGGCGTGACAGCCGGCACAGCGGCGGCGTTGCGTAAAAACACTGTGCTTGATCGAACCGTCATGGCCCTTGCGATGACGGGCATTTCGATCCCGGTGTTTGTGGTTGCCCCTGTCCTTGTATTGGTACTTGCCGTGCATCTGCACTGGTTGCCGGCAGGCTGGAGTGGCAATGTAGGTGGCGCACGCTTTTTGTTGCCTGTCATATCGCTGGCGTTGCCGCAGATCGCCTACATCGCTCGACTAACCCGCGCCAGCATGATCGAGGTGCTGGCCAGCGACTTCATCAGGACGGCTCGCGCACAGGGTCTTGGCACGATTGCGATTGTACGTTATCACGCACTCAAGCCGGCGATGCTGCCGGTGCTGTCTTATATGGGTCCGGCGGTTGCTGCCATTTTGACCGGTTCCGTGGTGGTTGAAGAAATATTTGGTATTCCTGGCCTGGGCCAGCTCTTCGTTCGCGGCGCATTGAATCGCGACTACACGCTGGTGCTCGGCATCGTTATCTTTTACGCGACATTGATTATCTTGTTAAACCTGCTCGTTGATATTCTCTACGCAGTGATCGACCCAAGAGTTCGGCAGCGATGATGTCGCTCGGCAGCACGTGGCAGCGGCTGCGACAAAATCGTACGGCGATGATCTGTGGCGGACTGCTCTTCGGCCTCGTCGTGGTTGCGTGCATCGGTCCACTGGTCAGCCCGAACGATTACCTGCAGACAGACTTCGATAATTTGCTGAGCCCGCCGACCGTCACCGATATGCAAGTATTCGGCACCGATGATCTCGGCCGTGACTTGTTCGTGCGATCGATGCTCGGTGTGCGAGTGACGATTCTGATTGCAATCGTTGCGAGTGCGGTTAGTCTCGTCATTGGAGTCATCTACGGCGCTGTCGCCGGGTTTGTCGGTGGCCGGGTTGACGCCGTCATGATGCGCTTCGTTGACACACTGTACGCGCTGCCATTCATCTTCTTCGTAATTTTGCTCATGGTCGCATTTGAGCGGAATTTTCTGCTGATCTTTGTTGCGATAGGGGCGATCAACTGGCTCGACATGGCGCGAATAGTGCGCGGCCAGACGCTGAGTTTGCGCGAGCGCGAGTTCGTCGCGGCCGCACGAGTGACGGGCGTGTCCGCACCGCGAATCATATTTCGCCACATT
>JADFKA010000197.1 GCA_022565135.1 Pseudomonadota bacterium | reverse complement strand
CCGTAACGATGTGGACGCTATCACCGCTCAACGCATTGAGGTACGCCGGCAATGTCGCGACCAGCGTCTTGCCCTCACCCGTGCGCATCTCGGCGATATTGCCATCGTGCAACACCATGCCGCCAATAAGCTGCACATCAAAGGGCCGCATGCCGAGCGTGCGCAGACCGGCTTCACGGGCGATTGCAAATGCCTCGGGTAGCAGGTCGTCAAGCGTCTCGCCGTCGATGTAGCGCTGCTTGAGTTCGCCGGTAAGTCCGCGCAACGCGGCATCATCGAGCGCTTGCACACCCTCTTCGAGCACATTGATCTTACTGACAACTTTCGAGTACTGGCGCAGCAGGCGCTGGTTACGACTGCCAAAGATACGTGTCAGAAAATTGGCCACGAGGGCTCCTGTAGGAGATTGCGCTTATTGCCGGACAGAACCCGGGCAAACAAAGCCCGCTATTCTATCGAAACTAGCGAATTATGGGTGATTTCCGGATTCTCAAGTAGCCCGACGACTGCGGCGCTTACTTTCCGGTTGCGCGAATGAAACTCACGGGATTGACGCGGCGGCCGTTTTTCAGCACTTCGAAGTGCAGATTCGGCCCAGTTGCACGCCCCGTCTCTCCCATGAGCGCAACGATCTGCCCTTTTCTGACTTCGTCACCTACAGCAACAAGATTCTCCGAATTATGCGCGTAGCGGGTTGAATAACCGCTGCCGTGGTTGATTTCGACCATGATGCCGTAGCCGTAACGGTCAGCCGACCAGGTGACAACACCATCCGCGACGGTCACGACTTCAGAGCCGAGCTTGCCGGCGAAGTCGACACCCGTGTGGTTCGCGAGTTTGCCGGTGAACGGGTCAGTCCGTTTGCCGAAATAGGACGAAATCCACCCTGCATTTACCGGTCTTCCCTGTGGGTATACGCGGTCCTTGAGACTCTGTGTCATCAACACGCTCTCAAGCACACCAAGCTGTGCTTCGCGATTGATAAGCTGATAATCGAGCGACTGCATAGCTTCAACAACGTCTGGAATTGCGACGTTTGAACCCGTGGCGAGCCGCTCTTCAGGACCACCGAGCGCAGGCGAAGAGTCAAAATCGAATTCACTATCTTCCAGATCAGCCATGCTGGTCAGTCGGCGTCCCAACGCATCGAGCCGTATAACCCGCGCGTTCAGCTGCGCGATTCGGATTGCCAGCGCATCGAGCGCGTCTTCGTTCGACCGTCGAATCGTGTCAATACTGCCACGTTGCCATTTAAGCGCATCAGCCAGATTCGCAACCTCGGTCATGCTAACGCCTGAACCGGTCACAGATGAATACCAGTATCCTCCAGCAAAGCCGGCAGCCGAAATGATAGCGGCCAAACCAAAAGCAATTGCCCCGACCGACAGGCCGGACAAGTTCAGTTGCCTGGATTTAGCAAAGCCCTTGCCGAAAATTACTACATTCATCGAGAAAGCCTCGAGTGTGCTGTACTTGCACTGTTATTTTTTATCTCGCGTGACCTTGACGTGCTGGTATACCGCCACTTCTGGCGACCTCTTCTTGTTCTGAACCTGCCGTCAATATTCACTTCGGTAGCCCCGCTATCTTAGGATTGAATCCCTTAGACCGGTGGTTTTGCGCCCCCGCTTTTCAGCGAGTTTGCCTTTGTCGAGTAAGACAATATGCATAATGTCAGTTTTTAATACAAGATACGGGCTCCCGAACAGCGATAATTTCTGGCTACATAGGGCTGCATTTGCGGACTACGTCACATTTTTATGACAATTAAGCGTCTCGAAAACATATTAAATCCCAATGATGACGGCGGTTTAGCCGATATCATCCGTCATGCGCGTGATATGGGAAAGTTAGTGCAAATATTGCAAAAATCCCTGCCTGCCGAAGAGGCTGGCAGCATTGTCGCCGCAAATATTCGCGACCCTGGCGAACTCGTCGTGCTGGCCAGCTCGTCCGCCTGGGCATCGCGACTGCGCTTCGAAACCGATACGTTGATCGCCGCGGCCCGCGAATCAGGGGTTGAGGCCAATACCTGCACCGTTCGCGTCGCCAGGGAGTGATCTCACGCAGATTTCTCCTGCGTCCTGCGTCCTACGTCCTGCGACGAACGGGATCCCATTCGCCCTTCACTTAATACCCCATGCGCTCAGGGCGAATGGGATCCCGCCCGTCGATTTACAACGTCGCAGGACCCGCGGCCCCGATGCCTACTATTTACCATTGCTCGCGACGATAAGTAGGTGCGGTATTGGGCCATGTGGGATCGTAGCGCCGCGCACAGCGGTGATCACACTGAGCGCATGGGGTATTAAGTGAAGTGTGATTGCCGCTGCGTGCAGCGCGGGCCGCGAATTATGCGTATGACGGAGTTGCGTAGGAAATCGGCGCTTTGCGCGAATCCTCGAACGTTACCTCTTCCCAGGCCGCCGCTTCGTCAAGCAATGCCCGCAGCAGTTTGTTATTGAGCTCGTGTCCGGATTTGTAGGCGCGAAACTCACCAATCACGCAATGGCCGAGCAAGTACATGTCGCCAATGGCATCAAGGATCTTGTGGATAACGAACTCATTCGCATAACGCAGGCCGTCTTCATTGAGAATCCGATAATCATCGAGAACGATAGCGTTATCCATGCTGCCGCCAAGCGTAAGATTGCGCTCACGCAGAGCCTCGACGTCACGCAGAAAACAGAATGTGCGGGCGCGACTCACTTCCTTGAGAAATGATGTAGAAGAAAAATCGATAGTCGCATGCTGCGTCAGTTTGTTGAACACAGGGTGATTAAAATACACCTCGAAATTAACTTTAAAGCCATTAAACGGGACCAACTCAGCCCATTTGTCACCATCTTCGACGCGGACCTTTTTCTTAATGCGAATGAAGCGTTTCGGCGAATCCTGTTCCTGAATGCCAGCGGACTGCAACAGAAACACAAACGGTCCCGCGCTACCATCCATAATGGGTACCTCGGGGGCCGATAAATCAACGTTGACATTGTCGATTCCCAATCCAGCCAGTGCCGACATCAGGTGCTCAACTGTTGCAACCTTGACGCCATCCTTAATCAGTGTCGTACCCAGCATGGTTTCGCCAACGAGTCTTACATCCGCTGCAATATCCACAGGTTGGTCCAGATCGACGCGGCGGAAGGTAATTCCCGCGTTGATCGCGGCAGGCCGCAAAGTCATGTAGACCTTTTCGCCAGTATGTAAACCGACGCCGGTTGCCCGAATGGTTGTCTTCAAAGTTCGTTGTCGTAGCATTGCCACGCTTTCTTATTGATTAGATCCGCGCGCAAGACTACCACATCGAAGAAAAACTCTTCAAGATTTCAATCTCTTAGCAGTAAGCTATTAGGTGATGCGCGAGAGTCTGACCATGGCGGGAAGGAAGTTTGCCGGCCCGGACGAAGCCGGGCCGGCGCAGCGGAGTTCTTGCTGTGACGACAGTCCCTTGTCGTCAGTCGGCCTGGCGCCGCAAGAAAGCAGGAATATCCAGCAGATCGTCCTGTAAACCATCGTTGTCCAGGCGGCCATCACCTACTGCACGCTTTCTCTGCACTGTCGGCTTATCGAGCCCGTGGTAATTAGGCTCAGTCGGTGGGGTGGCACGATGCACGATTCGCATTGGAGAATCGGCACTTGCGGCGCCTTGTCCCAGTCCTGTTGCAACTACCGTTACCCGAATCTCGTCGGTCATATCCGGATCAATTACTGTACCCACAACGACGGTCGCATCTTCGGATGCAAACTCCCTGATCGTATTACCGACTTCCTGAAACTCACCAATAGACAGATCCATTCCTGCCGTAATATTGGCAAGGATTCCGCTGGCCCCAGCAAGGTCAATGTCTTCGAGTAGCGGACTTGAAATCGCCGCCTCGGCCGCCTCACGCGCGCGACCTTCGCCCGATGCCGTTCCGGACCCCATCATTGCCATACCCATCTGTGCCATTACCGTTCTTACGTCCGCAAAATCCACGTTAATCAGACCAGGTCGTGTGATCAGTTCGGCAATGCCCTGTACCGCCCCTTGCAACACCTGGTTGGCCGAACGAAACGCATCGAGAAGCGTCGTTTCGGCACCAAGCACGGCCAGCAGCTTCTCGTTTGGAATCGTAATCAGCGAGTCGACATATTTGCCGAGTTCCGCGATTCCATGCTCGGCTATCGCCATGCGTTTGCTGCCTTCCATAAGGAACGGCTTCGTAACGACAGCGACAGTCAGAATGCCAAGTTCTTTGGCAACTTGTGCAACTATCGGCGTCGCGCCGGTACCCGTTCCGCCACCCATAC
>JADFKA010000196.1 GCA_022565135.1 Pseudomonadota bacterium | reverse complement strand
CTTGGCAGGCACTTGCGAAATCTCGCGCAATTCGGCGTGCCCGTTGTGGTTGCCGTGAATCGATTTACAGCTGACACCGATGCAGAAGTCGATGTCGTGAAGAAATACTGTGAGACCTTTGGCGTGCATGCCGTCAACTGCACGCATTGGGCAGATGGTGGAGCCGGCGCGACTGATCTCGCGGCGCAGGTTGTTGGATTGGCCGACAGTGGCGCCGCGCAGTTTCGCACGCTGTATAGTGATGAGCTGCCTCTCTGGGATAAGGCAAAACGAATTGCAACGAAAATCTATGGTGCCGACGACATCATTGCCGACCAGAAAATTCGTGCGCAATTTGATCAATTCGAGGCAGCAGGCTACGGCCACTACCCGGTATGTATGGCCAAGACGCAGTACAGTTTTTCAACAGACCCGAATCTTCTGGGTGCGCCGTCGGGTCATGTGGTGCCAATACGAGAAGTTCGGCTCGCAGCAGGCGCCGAATTTATCGTCGTTGTTTGCGGCGCTATCATGACTATGCCCGGTTTGCCGAGAGTACCAGCGGCTAACGCGATACGCGTAAACGCCGAGGGTCGTATCGAAGGACTATTCTGAGGTAGTTCTTTTCAGGCGAGCTTGTCCGGTAGCAAAAACGACTGTCGTGCATGCTTGCTCGAAATGCGCTCGCTGCTGTAGTAGCGCGCAAGAATATTGTCGTCGCGGCGAAAAATATCGACATTGTCTCGACGGAACGCTGACCAGCTATCGGTAGCTGCAAGCGCGCGGCGCTCCGAGATCAGGATCAGAAAAAACCAGCTGACGGTTTCGTGATACTTGCCAGGTACGCCGAATTGGATGGTCAGGCGGCGCAGTGCCTGTGTGAATCGATTGATGGCGTCGGTCAGCGCGTATCGTTGCAGATACAGCCAGGCGGCGTACACGTGCGCTTCGTGGTCGAAGCATTCCGGATCGAGGTCCCGGCCTCGAGCGTGTCTATGGTCAGGTCCGGCAGGGCGGCGGCGCTCATCGCGGTTGCTCTTCGAGCTTATGGCTATCCATTGCCGTCAACGCACAGCCATAGACCGATTTCAGCTGTGCGATGACTTTTTGGGTTTCGGGCGTAAACGGCGCCTTGCCCTCAAAACTGTGCAAGACAATGCCTTCCAGCAGGTCGCCGAGGGTCAGATCGGCGTATTCCGCCAGCGCTTTGAGCACTTTGAGCAACGATGATTCCATGCGTACTCCGGTCTGGGTGCGCGTAACGACTTTCCGTGCCATTGCGGTTTTCTCGATAGATGTTACCTTGTTACCAATATAACATCTTTTTCCCCAGATCACGTACCATTGGCGGCTGCACCGAGACTTTGCTGGGACACGGAGGGAGCCGAGAGGAATGCCGACCGACGAAGAGCTGCAAAAGGGCTTCGATATTGGGGATTGGGAAGTACTGCCGGCGCGCGGTGAGTTACGCTGTGGCGATCAAGTGGTCAAGCCCGAGCCCAAGGTAATGGCTGTCCTGCTGTCGCTCGCCAAGCGAGATGGCGACCTCGTCACTCGCGACCAGCTCGTCGACGAGGTTTGGGACGGGCGCGCGATGCCCGATGATCCGATCAACCGCTGCTTGTCGCAACTTCGCGGCCACCTGGACGATCAGACCAAGCCACACCAGTACATTGAGACTTTGACTAAACGCGGCTACTGCCTGTTGCAGGACGTGCGGCTCAAGGAGCCTGCCGAGCTGGCCCCTGTGGCACGAGCGAAGCGGGCGCAAAGACCCGCAATGCTATGGGGCATTGCGGCCGTCGTTGCAGTCGCCATTATCGCTGTCCTGGTCTTGCCACGATCCCCGAGAATCGGGTCGATCGGTGTGTTGCCGTTCCAAAACATGAGCGGCGACCCGGCTGATCAGTACCTGGTCCATGGATTCAAGATGGAGCTTGTGAATACACTGAGCAACATCCCTGATTTGTTGGTCAAGAGCGGTCGTGTTTCTTATCCGGAGCTCGAAGACACGGAAATCGCAATCGAGCTCGATGTGGAAAGCGTGATTCGTGGCACTATGCAACGTGTAGGCGACACGTTGAAATTCAGCTATGAGGTCGCGCGCGGTGACGACGGCCAAATCAGGTGGTCCGGTAGTGTTACGGGGCCGGCAGAGAAAATTTTCGACTTACAGGAAGAACTTGCTGTCATGGTACGCGACGACTTGTATCCCCAGTCGGAGATGCAGCTTGTTTCGTCGAGCCGGCCAGAGAGTTTCGCCGGCTATGATCGTTATATGCGCGGTCTGTACGCATTCGAACATCGCGATCAAACCCACAATCTTGAAGCAGCGATCCGCTTGTTTCAGGAAACGATTGAACTGGACTCACAATTCGGTCCCGCGTATCTGGCGTTGTCAATGTCATACCTACTGTTGCCCGATTATGCGCTGTTAGCCGGCGCGCGCGCGGCACCGATGGCAGAGACTCACGCGTTGGCGATTACCGTAGTCGAACAGGGCATCAGCGTTGACGCAAGCATTCGCGATGCGGCAAATACCATATACGGATACGTCTACCAGAAGCAACGCAACTGGTCATTGGCAGAGCAGGCGTACTTGCGGGCAACCAGTGCACAGACCGTTGAGTCCACAGCTTTTCTCTGGTATTCGCTGATGCTTGCCAACGTCGGCCGTCTGGACGATGCGCTGCAACAAGCACTCGCGGCGCAACGCATCGATCCCAGTCTGGCAGTGATCAACAGTCGCGTGGCGCTCGCCTATGCGTGGTTGAACGACGACGACAACGCGTCCGAATTCTTCGCGCGAACCAAGGGGCTGGATTGGACAGGGGCATCGCACTTACTTTCGTATGCGCTGTTTTTGCGGCGCCAGGGCCGCATCGATGAGGCAGGGCAGGCGATCATTGAGGGTCTGGAAATGGCAGGCGGGCAATCTGATTGGACCGCGGCGGTGTTCGCAGGGTTGACTGATCCGGAGCAGGTCGAAGCGAGCCTTGCAGCGCTGGACCGGGCGGCCAGAGATCAACCAATCAACCTGCGCGTGGAAGTTGGACTCCGTACATTGCTCGGAGATGTCGACGGGGCGATTCGGCTGGCGCACAGATTGACTGACCCCGAACCGTCGATAGAGCTGGACTTCCTGTTTCTTCCCGATCTGCTGCCAATTCAGCAGCATCCCGGATTCCTCGGCTTAATGGATGACCTCGGCATCGCGAGGTACTGGGACGAGACTGGATGTATCTGGCAGGATTCTGTCGTGAAGTGCCCTGGACGGTCGACCGGTTAATACTTCCATAACTAAGTATTAGGAATCGTCGTCAATTTTGCCGCGAGTTCGCTTGAGATCGCCGCGCCGACGCTTGCTAGCCACGCGTTTTTTCCTGGTCTGTTTCGATGGTGACGTTTTTCTGCGCGGTTTTTCTCCGACGAGGACCGCCAATAGTAGATCGCGCAAACGCTCGAGCGCCGCGCGTCGGTTTCGTTCCTGAGTTCGAAATTCCTGCGCTTTAATGATCAAGATTTCGTTTGTCGTAATGCGCCGGTCGCCAAGCGCTACGAGACGATCTTTCATATCTTGCGGTAATGCAGTGCAGGCTCGTATGTCAAACCGAAGATGAATGGCGGACGCAACTTTATTGACATTTTGGCCGCCGGCTCCCTGCGAACGCACGGCGATCAATTCGATGTCGGTCATCGGAATGCCGATGTCACCAGAGATGATCAGGCTATCTGACACCGGATACGACTCCTTTCAGAAATGTGTGAGAATGCGCTGACCTCGAGCCTAAGACTTGTCGATGCAGCTACGCAATCTGATCATACTGGTATTCAGCCAGCTTATTTCTGCAACTGGCTCGATCGTTTTCGTGACGCTTGGCGGAATTATCGGTGCGACCCTGGCGACCGACAAAGCATGGGCGACATTGCCGATTACAATGATAGTGCTGGCGTCCGCTGTGACGGCGATACCGGCGACGATGCTCATGCGCAACATCGGTCGGGCACAGGGATTCGCGACAGCTTCCCTTTCGGCAGTCTTCGCCGTGCTGATCGCGGCCTTGGCGCTGTGGATTGAAAGTTTTCCACTGTTCCTTGTTGCAGGATTATTATTCGGCATTAACCTGGCATTCACACAGCAGTATCGCTATGCAGCGGCAGAGAGCGTCGATCCGAAGTACGTGCCACGCGCGATATCCTTTGTTTTAGTAGGCGCGATCGGTGGCGCGCTGATCGGCCCGGAAATCGCGGTCCGGGGCCAGCACTGGATTGCCGCCGTCCCATACTCGGGAGTGATGTTGGCGCTCGCGTGCCTGTATG
>JADFKA010000195.1 GCA_022565135.1 Pseudomonadota bacterium | reverse complement strand
GTGCGAGCCACGGCACCCAGCGGCTTGCGCCGTTCGAGTCGCGCACAATAAGGACTACGCCGTCATCGGTCGATTATCGAATTTCACCAAACAGGTCCTTTTTGAGCAGCGTATGCTCAGTCATTGTAATGCCTGGGTTGTGACGAGTGTTGTAGCACTGGCAGCATCTCCATAAATTTCGGAGAATACAAATCAGATTGCCACGGAATCACTAATGACGGGGAAATCGGACCAGCCAACGCCAGCTTCCGAGCACGCCAAGGTCGACACGACTGGCGAGTTCTTTAGTGTTGGCGTGTCGTTGCATGCTGTGCGAGCTGGCTACGTCCGCCGCGGTGCTGATAACCTGCTTTACGAGACTGTCGTGTCCGGTCGCTATGCGCATGTTATTGCGCCGGATCGTAGCGGCAAGTCGAGCCTGACGGCAGCGACGGCGGCCCGGCTGGAGAACAACGGTTTCAAGGTCGCGATTCTTGATCTCGAGCAGATAGGCGTACGTGATGCTGCCAGTGATGCAGGTCGCTGGTATTATAGTGTCGCGTATCGTTTGCTGCGCCAGCTGCGCATTCGCGTTGATCTGCAGACCTGGTGGCAAGACAAGTCAATACTGGGCAATCGTCAGCGTCTCGTCGAGTTCTACGCAGAAATCATCTTGCAAAATGTGCAAGAGCGCATCGTTGTCTTCGTAGACGAAATTCAGTGCATCGGCAACTTGCCCTTCGCTGATCAATTGCTCGAGAGTATTCGAGCTGCACACAATGCACGTGCGACTGATCCCGAGTTTGCGCGACTCACCTTTGTCTTGTTGGGTGAGTGCGATCCGCTGAGCCTGATCGACGAACCGGAGCAGTCGCCTTTCAATATCACACAGCCGGTGTCACTCGCAGATTTTTCACGCGACGATCTGAACCTGTTTGCAACAGAGCTCAACCTGTCGCCACAGGATGCGACAGTTGCCCTTGATCGGATTTACCACTGGACAGCAGGACAACCCTATTTGTCACAAAAGCTCGCACGATCGATCTCGCGCGAGAACATTCACGGCGACATTGCTGGCAACATTGATCGCATCGTTGCCAACCAACTCTCTGGTCGCGCCGCGCTGCACAGCGAGCCACACATGAGTCATATTCATCGGGAGTTGGTTAATGATGACGGGCGGCGCGAATCTCTGTTGAATCTATTCGGACGAATTCGCATGGGCGGAACGGTGGCTACGGACCTCGGGTCGCCGATACAAAGACGGTTGATCGCCGTTGGCTTGATCGTGATCGACGAAGATGCAACTCTCAAAATTCGCAATCGAATTTACGAGTCGGTCTTTACAGCGCGCTGGGCCAACGAAAATCTGACAAATAACTGGCGGCCACCGGCCATCGCCGCGGCAGCAATAATTGCGATTGTGGCGATACCCTTTTGGTATACGCAGCTATTGCCGAGATCCTACGTCGATTTGTTAACCTCTGAGACAGTGGAGCTGGTTACCGCCGAGGATGCGTTTACAAATTTCAGGTCGTTCCCTGGACATGTCGACTCGGCTGACAACATGTACCGAAACTTCTTGCGGCTTCGCGCGAGATCGGCAAATGACATTTCACAGATTTCCGCCATTGCGGCAATGGCGGAAAAACTACCCGATGTCGGTCGACTGCCCGATGAATTACTCGCCGGTTTCTGGGATAGACAGGCGCGAACGGCTATGCGTTTCGAACGCCGCGACACCGCACTGCTTGCCGTTCTCGAGTCGTTGATATTGTCGACGCCGCAGCGGCGAAGTCGCGCAGCAATGCTGGTATCCGGAGACTACCCGCAACTCATCGCGAGCCTGCCTGTTGACGACGGCAGCACGGTCGTTTTCAACTCGGGTAGCATGCTCCTGACCCAGGTACGTGATGCGCAGGTTTCACAATGGTCGTTGGGGGCACAGGGTTTGCAGAGGCGCGAAGACTGGACCATTACAGCACTTGAGGTGTTGCCGCTGGTTCGCCGTGTCATCGTCGACAGGCAAAGTGTCGTGCGACGCATAGGACTCACTTTGAATCTCAGCCATGCGCGGGTAGCCGATTTGCGAATCAAGTTGATCGCGCCGTCGGGTCGGGCGGTGGAGATCGATCCCGGGGTAGCAAGGGCATCGTCAAACGAAGACATTCGAATTCCACCTGAGCAGTTGCGCGAGTTCCTGGGTGAGCCGCTCAACGGTACATGGTCCTTAAGTGTTCGCGATGAAGAGATCGGTGTTGCCGGGCAACTCGTCGGCTGGACCCTGACGCTCGACTCTCAGGGGCTGGTGGAGGATTTCCAGCGTGGACTCAATATTTCCGATCCTGTCGAGCGCGACACCGACAATTTATGGTTTAGCGTCGACGGACGCTTCGCCATCGCCCGGGCGATGCAGAGTGATAGCGTCAGGGTATGGGATCTTGCATTCGCGAAGCCTGTGCGAGCAGTCGCGGTCAACGAACTTGAAAAACTCATAGGTCTCAGCGCTGGCGCCAGTTTATTGGCGACTGCCACACAGGACACTGTGAATCTCTGGAGTACCGCTACCGGACGTCGTGTTGCAACCTTGCCTGTTGGCCCGGCGAGCATGACATCAATGCTGACTGAGGACGGCGAACATCTGTTCGTGCAACGACGTAGTGATACAGATACGCGATTCGAGCTCTGGTCTCTCAGTGACGCGATTATTGAGGCGACCCTCGATATCGCCGGAACTCCAGCGCTGGTGTCACTTGATTTGCGTGGTCATCGAATCGCGGTCGCAGATTACGATCGTGCGGTGCGCGTGTGGAATCTTCTGAGCGGTGAACTAATCGCGCAAATTGATCTCGCGGCACAACCGAGCCAGATTCGACTTGCGGCTGGCGGCGAAAGTCTGGGCGTGGTGTTCGGTGATGAGGGCGTGGCGCTGTGGCGAACTGACCGGCCGCAACGACCGCTACTCGAAGAATTCAGCCGCGGGCGCTGGCAGCTCGAGTTTTCGCCATCCGGGTCCAAAGTGCTGGTCGGCAGGCCTGAGTACGGATTTCAGGTTTATGACAGTCGCGACGGATACTTGCTCGGCCCGTTGCTCGGGTCGGGCAGCGATGGAATGGCTGATGGGCTGTTAGGATTCGGTGCCGATGAGCAGATCGTCATAACCGGTGGCCCCGAGAACGGTGCACGATTTTGGCGCGCACCGGCGATAGCCTCTCGTAAAGAATCTGTGAGCGACGCAGGTAGCCATACGATCTGGTCACCATCAGGCGACGCCGTCGCCATGTCGACGCCCGACGCATCCATCGTCGTCATTGGTGATCACCGCGGCGACGTACATATCCTGGCGTCTGATGCTGGTCGCGAAGGGCTAAACAGCGAAGGGCAGGACGTGAGTTATCTCGGTCATAGTAGTGACGTACGCTTACTCAGCACGAGCCCTGATGGCTCGCTAGTTGCGAGTGCGGCAGACGACAACACGATTCGTATCTGGAATACTGCAGGTGGACTGCCGAAGCCGTTCTTTGGCAACGTTCCCGGCAACCCGATCGACAAGATCGTGTTCTCGCCTGATGCATTGCTCATTGGCATTCTCAGCAGTAATCGTGTCCACGTAATGGACACTAGCAGTGGCGTAATTCTTGCCCGCTTTGATCTCGGCGAGCGACATCAGGGCATGGCGTTTGCCGATTCAACGCACCTGTATGTTGGCAGCGACAGCGGTGCATTGCGTGCAATTACGCGCAACAACGGCGATAACTGGAGCATGCAGATGTTGTGGCAGGGCGACGCCGCAATTCGCTGGTTGGAGGCGTCGCCGCGATCGCGTCATCTGGTGCTTGTCGACCAGAACAACCTTGCTCAGCAGTTTAGTCTGAGCGAAGGCAAGCTCGGTGCAATGTCGTTGCAGCTGCCGAACACAGTTGAGGAAGTCACCTTCGCCCCGGGGGGGTCACGCGTTCTGTTTCGAACGCCGCGCTGGATTCATCGCGCCAGTTCTGCTGGATCTGGCCTGATCTGGCTCGATGCAATGCTCGCACCGAAGGCACTCGACGGTGCACGAATGGTATTTGGTGATCCAGCTATCGACGCGGCCGCACTGGGCAACAGGGTTTATCTGCCTGTCGCTGGGGATGGCTTCGTGCACTTGGCAGAACTGAAATTCGGTGCTGTCCAAGGACCCGGGCTATTCGGCAACAAGGATAAATTAGTCGAAGAATGGCGTCGAAAATTCGGTGCCATTGCAGCTGACGGCGCCCCATAATCCGGGCAAGCAGCCTGTTGAAAAACCCACAGGCGGCACGATACGGCGTTAAGAAACGGCT
>JADFKA010000194.1 GCA_022565135.1 Pseudomonadota bacterium | reverse complement strand
TTCGACGCTCATCCACGGTTGGATACGGCGCGGATTCAAGGCCTGTTTCCTCGTATCCGGCTCGGTCGACGGCGAGGTTCCCGAGCGAATCGCACGGGCGTGGGGCGCCGAAGTCATTCGTGGCTCAGCCAATCAGAGCGGCGCACTGGCGCTCCGGGACATGCAAGGCATGATGAAACGTGGTTTTTCGATCGTTACGACGGCCGATGGCCCACGCGGTCCGAAGTACGTGATCAAGCCGGGTGTCATCGTCATGGCACGGATCGGCGGCGTAGCCGTCGTGCCGCTTGCGTGTGCGGCGGAACGGGCCTGGTATCTTGATCGCTGGGACAATTTCATGATTCCCAAGCCGTTCAGCCGCGTGGTTCTCGCGGTAGGCAAGCCTTACCCGGTGCCAGCGGACGTCCCGCTCGACGCCATCGAGCCACACAGGCTGAACGTTCAGGAAGCAGTCATGTCTCTAATGAGAGAATCCGAGGACAGATTGCAGATCGGTTGAGGAGTGGTATCAATGCGCTACAGGTTCGGCAATGTCGTGACTTCGACAATAAACCGCGCATGCCTGACGGCGGTTGCCGCAATCCTGTCCACGGCGGTGCTGGCCGAGCCATCGCTGACGCCGCATACGGCTGAGTACAAAGTCAGGATCCGCATCCTGGGAGGCCAGCTAAATACTGAATTAAGGGCGACTGAGCGCGGCTACATCGCGACACATGTCATCAAGGCCACTGGCCTGTCAAGAATGCTCGCCAGGGGCTCGATCAGCGAATCGTCAGAATTTACTACCGCGCCCGACGGCGTGCGCCCTACTCACTACATCTCTGAAGATACCTTATCGCGAAAAAAGACCCGCACCGTCATCAGTTTCGATTGGGATACCGGTGAGGCGCGAGGAACTGTCAATGGCGAACCAGTGTTGTCCATCATGGATGAACTCGCGCATGACCGTGTCTCGATTCAATACGAGCTCATGCACGATCTCCTCAATGGCGGCCTCAGCAAACAGTACATACTGTTCGATGTAGACAGGCTCAAGATAATCAACGTGCGCAGCATCGGACGCCGGCAAGTCACGGTACCTGCCGGTCAATTCGATGCCGTCGGTATTGAGCACCAGGCGGCCAATTCGAAACGCATTACAACGTTTTGGTGTGTTGAAGAGCTAGGCTACTTACCGGTCATTATCGAACAACACCGCAAGGGAAAGTTGCGCGTTCGCGCCGTACTGAAAAAGTACTCTCCCATTCAGGGCTAATCAATGCGATCGAACACCTGTTCGACCGACAACTGGATCTCGTTTTTGTAGCGGATCAATATCGAACGAAGCAAAAGCTGCCCGCCATTTTCCAGGCGGTAGGACTCGACTAGTTTGGCGCCATCCGTGGCCAGCGTTTCGATGGCATAGGTGCTGCCCTCCCAGCCTGACACTCGAGCGGCAACGAGCGGCCCGACACTGATTTCGCGATCCTCACCAAACCGATATTCCTCAACAATTGCACGATCAAAACTGATGAAGATGCCATCCGTCGTCTGAGTGATCTTCAGAGACCTGCCGGTTTCGAGAAAAACGTGCACGAGCGTTCCTTTAGAACCGGTCCGGTTCGATGTACGATCGCTGCGACTGGAACTCCGGCCGATGGGAATGTTGCCGCCCGCCGCCGCCAGTTCGGACTCGTCAATGCGCCTGACTGTGTCCATGCTGTCGTCATGGAGTTGCCACAGACCCGAAAAATCGATGCCTGCCGGCACCTGGGCCGATTTAGGCATCAGTAATTCTGGCGCCACACAGCCGGCAACGGCCAGCAAGAGACTACATGCCGCAATCAGCGGCTGTCGCATTCAGACACTCTCCAGGAATGCATCGCAGGCCTTGCGGGATTCATCCTGATGCGACGCGGCCGCGCACACATCTATTACCGATTGTCGAATACTGGATAGACCGGCCTGCTGGTCGTTTTCTTCGCCCCAGGTAATCAAATGGCCCTCGAGCCGGCTCAATTGTGCTTTCGGTCGCAAGTAGAACCCGCCGGAATTTTGCAATTCGCTGATCAGGGCAACAGTTGCGTTATGAATTCGCTGCGTATCCGTTGGCGCCATTTCCAGCAGACCGACCACGTAGTAATAACCCCATTGAAATCGGGTTGCCGGCCCTTTGGTCGCGTCGTGCGCTTTTTTGAACCAGTCAATCGCGACGTCGAAGTTGCCAGCTCTTTGCTCGATATCGCCGAGTGACACCATGAAGTAGTACGGTTGCCTGGAGCGATCCAATTCCGCAGTCAGTAGCGTCCTGGCATCGTCATCCATGCCGACCTCGTCGAGAACATTGCCAAGCGCATTGATGATCGGCTGGCGTTCATAGACGCTCGGCGTCGTCTCATCGGCCCATGCAACCATGTCGCGAATTTCCTGTTTCAGGCCAGCAGAGATTTCGGCCTCTTCGTCATCCATGCGTTCGAAATCGATCTTGCCAACCAAAGTATAAATGCGTTCACGTTTATAAACTGATTCATCGGCAGCGATGCTTTCCAGCGCGGCCATGAATGCCTGTTCAAGATTCCTGCGATAATCGCTATCAGCTTCGCTTAGCTCACTGGTGTAGTCGGCGCCGGAAAACAAAACGAAGAAGATATTGGCTTTGATCAGTTCAGCGTCCGCAAGCACGGCTGTGATCTGTTGCAGCGCCTCTGCTTTTTGCTCGTCGGTCAAGGGCATCGGATCCTCCTCGGCCGCAGCTGCATCCAGCGCTTCATCAAGCCACGCCAGGTACAGGATCGAACGCTCCGTAATTTGCTCGTCCGGACAGGCCTCGTACATGCGCCGGAATGCATCACCGGCATCGAGTTCGGTAAGGATCTTCGTGTCCTGTCCCCAGGAGTAATACGCGAGTAAGGTGCAATCCGTAGCAGAAATGCTTGCGTCATCGGCCATCAGAGCCGCGACGATTTCGCTTGCCGGCGATATGTTATTCAACGTCAGGTCAAGAATGTTGGCGTATGCCTGCAGATCAATGCCGCCCGGAATCCGGGTCAGTTCAGTGCCGGAGGAATCAAACACGATCATCGTCGGATAACCACGAACGCCGAATTGTTCGCCGTAGGCCTGGGCATTCTCGGTATCGCCGTCAAGATAGACCGCGATGAACAGTTTTGACCGCTCGATGAATTCGGGGCTCTTGAAGATCGTCGCGCTGGTTGCATGGCATGGAGGACACCATGCGGCCCCCCAATACAGGTATGTGGGCTTGCCAGTTTCCAGAGCCGCAGCAAACGCCTCTTCAACAGAGCCATCGAACCAGTCGATACCCTTGGCAGGGTCAAGTTCTACGGTTGCCGCAGGCTGCGTGGAATCAGCCCCAGTGTCAGAGGAAGGTTGGTCCTGACCGGCGCCACAGGCGGTCAGCAGGAGCGCAGCCAGGATTGCAGATAATAAACGAACCATGGTATTTCGACCCCGATTTGGCGAATGCGCAACATACACAATATAGGGGCCGTTCGACAGCCGAAATCGGGATTAGTGCATTATTCAGACAGCAGCTGCAAGCTCTTTTGTGAGCGCGTTGTGCCGCGTTACACGAACGTCATCCAGTTCGAGCCAGTCTTTAAGCGCGTGCAATTCAATGACCAATTGTTCGACACAATGCGACCGGTCGATACCCTCTTCCTCATGCGCCGCCATCACGAGCAACTTCTTTGCCTTGCGATCGGCCTTGAGATCGACTCGGGCTACGATTGAATCGCCAACGCGAAACGGCAACACGTAGTATCCCCACTTGCGCTGCGCCGCCGGCACATAAATTTCAATGCGGTAATGAAATCCGAACAGACGCTCTGCTCGCGGCCGATACCAGACGACAGGATCAAATGGCGACAACAATGACGCGCCTCGAATTTCGCGCGGTAGTTTTGCGGACGCGTAGAGATAGGCAGGCTCATTCCAACCGTCCACTTCCACCGGCGAAATTGCGCCTTCATCAACGAGTCGCGCAAGCAACAGCGTCGACTCCTTTGGCGACATGCGGAAGTAGTCTGTAAGGTCCCGCATCGTCGCGACACCCATGGCACGGGCGGCGCATCGCAGCAATTCGAGTTGCGCCTCGTCCTTGGTCAGGGATCGCGACAAGCAGGCGTCCGGCAATACACGCTCAGGCAGATCGTAAACACGCTGGAAGTTGGGCAGGCGATTCAATACAGCCAGCGAGCCTCGGTTGTAATGATAATCGAGGGCCCAACGTGGTATCGAACGATGCCAGTCGCCGGGTTTTCGTCGCGGCCCAGGCAGCGGCGGCAAATCGTTCGCGGTAACGG
>JADFKA010000004.1 GCA_022565135.1 Pseudomonadota bacterium | reverse complement strand
TGCTGGGAGATGCGGGCCCATGGCCGGTCATCATGGGCCTCTACATTCTCACGGCGATGGCGACGATGATCATCCCAACCGCTGCGCTGGTTGTACTCATGTCGCCGATCGTGCTATCGGCAATGGCAGATATGGGGCTGGCGCCCGAGACTGCGATGATGGCAGTGGCGATGGCCGCGTCCGCGAGCTTTACGAGTCCAATATCACATCCGGCAAATATTCTCGTAATGGGTCCCGGCGGATACCGATTCGTGGATTATCTCAAAGTCGGTGTGCCGTTGACGATTGTCGTATTCATCACCGTCATGGTGCTGCTACCTATTCTTTGGCCGCTACAGGCTGTATGACGGTTCGTCAGGCGGATCTATGCGCAGGCTCCCGATGCTCTCTTCAGTCGCTGCGTTGTCAGGCTCGCCCCTGCGCGGAATCTCGATCAACAGCTCGCCATCTATTGCGACCGGACCCAGTTCGACAGAATAGGCTTTTGCCGAAAGCGCCTCAACGGCTTCGGTGTCGATACCGCTGAAATCGCCGCTACCGCCGACGACTCTCGCCGTACCGAGCGCGCCAGGGCCCGACGTGATATTGCCATACCATGTCCCGCGCCAGTTGTCGCCTGAACTCCTGTACGCAGGAATTACAACTTTGCGCAGATAACTCCAGTAGTTTTCAGATTGTCCGATAAAGAGACTGCCGCGCCCAGGTAAATAGATATGCCAGACGCTATCGACAATGGCCGCGCCGTCCAGAATGTTGCTGCTCTCCGAATCAGACGAGAACTTGATGCCGATGCCGGCAGTCTGGCCGCGACTGTCCAATAGCACTGTTGCCATGGCCCTGGTCAGGCGGATAGCCGGCTCCCAGAGCTGCAACACCTTGATGGGATGTGGGTCGACTTGTGACTCGCCGTCATTCGTGTAGATCAGCGAGTCCTGCGCTACGGCGGAATAATGGAGCGTGATCACGTCATTGTCGGTCACAGACAACGGCGATAGCTTGTTCTGCGACGTCAACGGGTTGAAATACAACATCAAGACCAGCGCCGCGATACCGACCAGCATACCGATAATCAAAGAGATCACATATTTCATCATTGGTCTTCCAGGCGGCCGACAAATTCGGTCTTGAGCTCGATCCGCCCGGCGGTCGCATCGTCAGACGCCGCTGTATCTACGATCCAGCGTTCCGTTACCTGCCCCTGCAATAACGAAAATTCCCGGGTCCCTGCCCGCAGCTCGCCTACTCGATAGCCACCAATGACCGCCTCGGGCTGCATCGTCAGATACACCGAGCCACGAGCAGGCAGGTGCAGAACCCACTCGATGATGTCACCGCGCTCACCACCGCTCGCAGCGACTCTGCTCGCGACCCCGACCACAATATCTTTGGCATTGCGAATCTTGAAAAGCTCGGCTCGAATGCCGGCAAAAAGATTGTTGGACGGCCACTCAAGACCAAGCGGCAATGCGACCTGCTGGTTTGGCGCGCCAACCATAATGCGGTCTATTGGTACGTTGATATGAAACGATTCGGTGTTGCCACCGTTCGGCTTTACCTCAATCATCGATTGCTCACGAACTTGATCAACCGCGGGCACGTAATACAACGCCGCAACACCGAGTGCTACGCCAAGAAGAATTCCAGCAATGAAGCTCTTGAACAATTTGCTATTCCATTAATTCGGGGCAATACGCCGGCAAACCCGGCGCTGCCCTGTAAGTTTAGTTTAGTGGCGCCTCCCTCACACCGTCGACCTGTCAAATTGTGACGGGGCGCACAACAAATGTCCCTTTTCGTGCGTTAGGCACTCTCGTAAGCACTTAAATTGCAAGGATTTTCGCAAGGGCTACTCGCCCTGTACAATCCGCGAGCCCATGCAGTCTAAATGTTGAGCCACAGATCGTGCCAAAACCAATCTGCCTCTGGTCGGGTCCGCGAACCGTTTCGACGGCCCTGATGTACAGTTTCGCGCAGCGCGAAGATGTCCTGGTTGTCGATGAACCGCTGTATGGCCACTATCTTCGCGTTTCAGGCGCCGATCACCCCGGGCGCGAACAGGTACTCGCGAGCATGAACTGCAATGGCGATAGCGTCATGCACGATTTGCTCGCTGCACAGGCCCGTGACGATTCAAGGCATCACTTTTTCAAGCACATGGCGCATCATCTCATCGCATTGGATCTGGGATTTCTCACGCGGACGTGCAATATTTTGCTGATTCGCGATCCGGAGGAAATGTTGCCGTCTTTGACGATCCAGGTGCCGCAAGCCGAACTGGCCGACACAGGCCTGCGACAACAATGGGAGCTGTATTCCGACCTCCTTAATTCGGGCCAGGATCCAGCCATTATCGATTCCCGTGAATTATTACTGGATCCGGAGGGTGTGCTGCGGAAACTCTGCGCTCATCTTGGTCTGGCCTTCAGCAAAAACATGTTGCACTGGACCGCCGGAGCACGCGCCGAGGATGGCGTCTGGGCTCCGTATTGGTATCACGCCTTGCACCGGAGCACGGGATTTAAAGCTTACGAGCCGAAGGCCGGATTTCCTGCTGCGCTTAAACCGCTGCTTGTCGAATGCAAACCATGGTATGACAGGCTATTCGCCTGTGCGATTCGAAGCAGCAATCACGGTACTTAAAGTTGAACATCCCGGATTCTCGAAATAAAGACATTATTGTGTTCGTCGACGGCGAGCTCCTGCCGCGTGCCGAGGCAAAAGTGTCGGTATTTGACAGTGTCGTGCAAGGCGGCGACGCGGTCTGGGAGGGTTTGCGAATTTACAAAGGACGCATCGCGGCTTTGAATGAACATCTTGCACGACTGCAGAACTCGGCCAAGGCGCTCGCCTTTGCAGCGGTGCCACCGTCCGCAGAGATTCGCGAAGCCATCTTTTCCACACTCGAGGCAAATGGCATGCGCGACAACGCGCATATTCGCCTGACACTGACTCGAGGCGAGAAAGTTACATCCGGCATGAATCCCCGATTCAACCAGTCCGGCTGTACACTGATTGTACTTGCCGAGTGGAAGCCGCCGGTGTATTCCGACAATGGCATTCGCGTTATTACGGCCGCAATACGCCGCAATACGCCGCAATGTCTCGACTCCAAGATTCACCATAACAATCTGCTCAACAACATCCTTGCTTCGATCGAAGCGAACGTTGCAGCGGTGGACAGCGCAATAATGCTCGACATTGACGGTTTTGTTGCGGAAACAAACGACACCAATATTTTCGTTGTGAGCGGCGGCGCGCTCAGCACGCCGTACGCCGATGCATGTTTGCCCGGTTTGACTCGACAAACAATTTTGGATATTTGTGCGGAACAACTGATTCCTGCGCGGGAGTGCAAACTCTCATTGAGCGAGGTATACACAGCGGATGAAGTATTTACGACTGGAACAATGGGCGAACTAACGCCGATTCTTGAAGCTGATGGTCGTATGATTGGCGACGGCTGCGTCGGCGAACTTACAAGAAAATTGCAACAGCTTTACCGCAAATTTGCATTCGAACACGGTACGCCGCTGCCGTTTTGAATCAGGAACCCGCTGATTTATTCTGCATGCAAATTACGAGTTCTTGAAAAGATCAGAGGTTCCCTAGCCCGAGCTGAAGTACGCGGCCAGGTAATCTTCCAGACTGATCTTGTCGTTTGCTTCGATTTCACTCTGCTGTTCAAGAGATCGTGCCACCTCGACATCAAATTGCCGTTGTCGATCCTTTGACAGCGGCGGAATTGACGCGAAATAATCTTTGTGGCTTTGTGCAACCGATAATGCAAAGTCGAAGAAACTGCAGTTGGCATTACGCAGTTCGTCAAGCAAACGCGCCGACGGCGTTGTGTCCGGGTGATCCACCATCGATTGCATCATCCGTACCGCCTGAACGTAGCTGTCACCCCCCTCTCCTGCGTCGATCAACTCGGCAATAGCAATTACATTTGCGAGTATCTCGCCCGCCCAGGTTTTCAGCGCCACTGCATCACTGCCACGCTGTAATTGAAATTCCGGATCCCGTCCTTGCGTAGCTGTTCCCACATGATTGCGCCTGGTTTCTTGCAGTGAACTGTCATTGAGAGGCGGGCTGTCTTCGACGAGACAATAGATAAGAAACGCTTCGACGAAGCGCATTGTATTCTGGTTAATTCCGGCAGGATCGTTGACGTTGATATCAAGCGAGCGAATCTCGACGTATTCGATGCCATCTCGCCGCAGGGCTGTTGTAGGGCGCTCGCCGGACTTCGCAACACGCTTTGGTCTGACGGGACTGTAGTATTCATTTTCGATCTGCAATCGATTGGTATTCAATTGCCGATACTCTCCATCAACTTTCACGCCGATGTGCTTGTACGCTGGCTCGGGCGTTCTGATTGCCCTGTCAAGGTCGCGAATGTATTCGTCCAGGCTATTGAGGGAAATGTTGATACGCGCCTGATTTTGATTGCTGTAGCCGAGATCGCTCATGCGCAGCGATGTACCGTATGGTTCATACCAGGTCTCTTCATTCAATGCGGCCATTTTCACGTCGGCGTTGCCTGCGAACGATTTGCACATCGCTGGCGATGCTCCGCAAAGATATAAGACGAGCCAGCCGAAGCGCCTGAAATTTCGAACGAGGCCGAGATATTGTTCAGATCGAAACTGATCGTCGCTCTGTCGATCGCCAACGACTTCTCGGTACTCGAGCCAAAACTGGTCTGGCAATGAGTAATTGAAGTGCACACCGGCGATAGTCTGCATGTGTCTGCCATATCGGTAACCGAGTCCACGCCGATAAATCGTTTTCATCTGCCCGACATTCGAGGTGCCATAACGCGCTAGAGGAACCAGCGAATCAGCAGGCACGCGACACGGCATACTTGTGATCCAGAGCAATTCATTTTCCAGTCGTTTATAGGTGAACTGATGAATGTCACAAAGAAAATGCAGGGACTCCCATGTATTGGCGAACGCAGGTGTAATGAATTCCAGCAGCGCCTCTGAGAAATCCGTTGTGATGAATCGATTGGTGAGTGCCGAGCCGAGCGCAACTGGATGGACTGTGCGCGACAAGTCTCCGCTAGCATCAATGCGTAACGACTCCTTCTCGATACCTTTGAGACCGCCAGCCAGTGGATCGCCGGATGCGGAAGCGAGGGCGCCCAGGCGCATGTCAAATCCCTGTCTCAAATTTCTTCTCTTCGTCGAGCGATGCGATCAAACTGGCCCGCTGTTTTACCACAAGCGTGGAATGTTCGCGCCATTTGCGTTTGCACGCCATTGCCACAGGCGCCGACTGCCCTTGTTCCTTAACAATCGACGCTGGCAACGAGTATTATGCGTTCTGGCAGCCACAAACCACTTCCGGAGCATTACTTGTATGGACCGTACACAGCGACGCCGGATGCGCGACCATGCTCCCGACCAGACCACACTGATCGGCGAAGGCTGCAAGATATCGGGTCTGATAACAGGAGCTAGCGACGTTCTGGTGAATGGCGAAATCGACGGCGAGTGTGACCTGAGTGGTACGGTTACGCTCACCCAAAATGGTCGCTGGACCGGCACTATCCGGGCGGGCAACATCATTATCGCAGGCCACGTTGAAGGCGACATCATCTCCGCTGGCAAAATTGAAATTACCGACACCGCGAAAATCGCCGGAACCGTGTCAGGAGCAGCAATTGCAGTCGCCGAAGGAGCCATTGTCGAGGGTGTTATGAAGACCACGAGCGCTAGCAAGCCGCAAAAGTTTATCGAAAAGCGCAAGAA
Source organism: Pseudomonadota bacterium (assembly GCA_022565135.1). Taxonomy (GTDB): domain Bacteria; phylum Pseudomonadota; class Gammaproteobacteria; order Steroidobacterales; family Woeseiaceae; genus UBA1847. The sequence goes on along the minus strand of JADFKA010000004.1, from coordinate 13,861 downwards.
CGACTGAAGACATATCCATACTATATATGGTTGTTTTATACCATATGATATATATGGTTCTACATACACGTTCTGAAATAGTCCGTACTGGAAACACACACGGCGCTTTCGGCCCGGTGCTAAAATGACTGGCAGTGGCGTTCGACACAAGTGTACCGACACGATCGGCGCCGATTGCCACGACAAGGCCGCACTTTTTAGCAGAATAATTATAAAGGGCCCGCAGGCCGGCCGACGTTGATCTTATCGAGTCGGTGCACTCCTGACGGGACTATGAAACAGATGATCGGCAGCAAAATTCCGCGACACCTCCTGCTCCTACTGGCGCTTGGCTTTGCCGTTGGCGTCATTATGCTATCGATGTTCTACGGCCAGTATCGCTGGCTCGCCAATGAAATCATTACGACAAGCGTGAATGAGTACGATGCGTCTCTTCGGTCCAGCTTTGAAAGACGAGTTCGTGCGCAGATACATGCGGTCGCCAATCTCATGGCATTCGAAACGGACACACTCAAATCGTCATCGGTATTGCACACATTGAATCACGCATTACTTGAGAACGAAACAATTTCCGGATTGAGTTTTAGCAATGATGCGTTAGGCCTGCTATGGGCAGGTCAATTATTGACGAGTGAATTTTCAGACGACATTTCCTGGTCGCATGACAATCTTGTCATGACCTATGCGGTCACGCGCAACGATGAAGAACTTGGAATACTGATTGGATCTTTCCGGCTCGACCAGTTACGTGCCGAATCCGCGGCATTCGCAGCGACATTGCTGGACAAACAGATTCAGAGTCGCCAATCCAGCTATAGCTGGATTGGCTTCGGTATGCTCGTTACATTGCTGACCTTTGGTGTTTTTGTTGGGATGATTCTGCACAAGCAAACAGCACGAATCCGCGACCTTCGCATCCAGATGGAAAAATTCGGGGACGCAGAATATGAAGAGCCCCTGCCGCATACGCATGGTGATGCTCTCGGCGAGCTCGCGGCCGTCTTCAATGGCATGCGTGACCGGCTGCGACTAGCAACGATTTCGCGTAACTATGTCGACAGCATTCTTTCGGGAATGAATGAAGCAATAATCGTGACATCGAGTGACGGCACGATCAAGCGCATCAACAAGGCAACAACAATTCTTCTGGGCTATGACGAGTGCGAAATTATCAATACATCAATCGACTCCGTCATCAAGTCGCGTAAGACTCCGTCCCTGGTCGACAAGAAAGAAACCGGCGTACCAATTGAAGCATTTTTCAAGAACAAATTTGGCGAGTTGATACCCGTTTCCTATACCTGTTCGGTTGTTGACGGCAAAGGCGGTCATACCGGGGATCGGATTTACGCCGCGCAGAACATCACCGAGAGAAAACGCGCCGAACAACGCATACGCTATCTCGCTAGTATCGATGCGTTGACCAAGATCCCGAACCGCATGCAATTTCACCATCTATTGCAACGCGCAATCGCGCGCGCGCGGCGTGCCGGTGGGCCAATTTGTCTCTTTTACATCGATATAGATCTCTTCAAAGAGATAAACGACACATTCGGCCACCTCGCCGGTGATACAGCACTCGAAATAGTAGCGGAGCGATTGACGGCGACATTACCTGATAAATCCGTAATCGGCCGGTTGGCCGGTGATGAGTTTGCCGTAATTTTGAAGGGCTTTGGCCCCGGCGGCGCAGGGACGGCCGCTACTGACAAGCTCGCGAAATCTCTGCTCGATCGTCTTGCCGATCCGTTCTTCGTACAAGGCCACGAAGTATTTATGACCGCGAGCATGGGCATTGCCTACTATCCCGACGATGCAGCAAATGTCATCGATCTGATTCGTAATGCAGACGCTGCTCTGTACAGCGCCAAAAAGGCCGGCGGAAACATATTCTCGGTTTACTTGCCAGAGATGAACGAGGCCGCGGTCGAACACCTGATGACCAAGAGCCGGCTAAAGCGCGCATTCGAACGCGACGAATTACTGGTGCATTACCAGCCGAAATACAACCTCGAGACCGGCGAGATCTATGGTGCTGAAGCGCTGGTGCGCTGGGAACTTCCCGATCGCGGCATGATCCTGCCGTCCGATTTTATTCCTATTGCTGAAGAGTCAAACCTCATCATAGAAATTGGCGAATGGGTCCTCGATAAAGTGTGTGAAGATTTCCGGCTGTGGCAGCGCTCCGTCTCGTCGCCTGGACGGATATCGGTCAATCTGTCGCTCAAGCAGCTGCGGCAACCCAACTTCGTAAACCGCATCGATGCTATTTTGAGAGGCCATGAGGTTTCGCCAACGTCTCTTGAACTCGAAATCACTGAGACAACATTGATGGAAAATCCGGAGCGTACGATCAAACTTCTTGATCAACTGTATGCGCTCGGACTGCATCTTGCGATTGACGATTTTGGGACGGGGTACTCTTCGCTAAGCGCTCTGCAACAGTTTCCGATCAGCACACTCAAGGTCGACAAGTCATTTGTACGCGACGTGGCGATTAGCCCGGACGATGCAATCATTGTCGGCACGATTATCCAGATGGGCCGCAACCTCAACATGGACGTCGTTGCTGAGGGTGTGGAAACTGTGGCACAGCTCAATTTCCTACAGGGCCTTGAGTGTACTTACGTTCAGGGCCTGCTATTCGGTGCTCCTATGAGTTCTGAGGACTACCTGAAGTTGTTGCTGGCCCAAGCGGACGGCACCGATACACACCGCGCACTGTTTGCCTAGCGCAGCAGCTTCACCAGCAAACGGCTGATAAATAGATAATTTTCTCTGACTACTTCACTCTGGCCATGCATCGTGCTTAAATTACCCGACCCGTACTCACTGGTTAGTTGACAGTCTGACGTGTCAGCCGGCCGCAACTGATTCGAAATTATGAACAAAAAGACCAAGTTTGCGATGGGTGGCCTCATCTTGCTTGCCGCCCCACTGGCTTTCTCCTGCGATTATCCAAACCGTCCAGCCATTCCTGACGGAAACACGGCTACGAAGGATGAATTGCTCGCCGCAAAGACGGATGTGGGTACTTATCTGGTCGGTGTGGATGAGTATCTGAACTGCGTCGAAGCCAGTGAGAAAGAAGCCATCGCAGAATTGAAAATTACAGACCCCGAGGATCTAAAGCGTCGTGACAAATTGATCAGCAAGAAATTCGATGCAGCGAATGACGAGAAAGCTCTGGTTGGAGAGGAGTTCAACCAACAGGTCAGAGCCTATAACGAGGCACGGAAAGCAGCGCAGTAAAGATTGCTGCCAGGTGCGTTAACTGATCGGAGCTTTCTGTTCAAAGTCTGTTGATTTCGCTGCGTAGATCGTATTTATTTTCGGTCACGATTCTTTCAAGAACGCGAATGCGCTCTTCAAGCTCATCGATTCGCAACAGCGTATCCTCAAGTTCTGTATCACTACCTTTCCTGTCTGCCCGCGCTCTGATTATTTTCTGCACAGTGTCCGCCGTGTAGTAGATGGCTACGATGCAAAGTACGAAAATTAGAGTGCTGTTCATCAATGATTCCCTATTTTAGTGTTTTGCTGTCTCAAAGAGTCCTGAATTCCCGATCAAGCTGATAGCGCGATGACGTCACGTATTTCTCGAGCCGTGCGAGTCGGCGATCGAGTGACTGAAACCTCCTTCGTACATCACTCGCAGCCTGTCTCGGCGACGAGCGCAATGCCTGCCTGAATTCCGGGTCACCGTGATTTTCATGTGTGCCGGATGTTGCCGGCACCAGAAAAACAACGGCGAGGTAGGCTAATATTGTGACAGGCATCGCCATGCAGAACGCGACGATCGCGAGAAAACGCGTAGCGCGCCGATTAAAGCCGAAATAGTCTGAGATTCCAGCGCACACACCACCGAATATGGCCTTGTCGGCGTTTCTTGAAAATCGACGAATTCCCGTTGCAGCATAGGAACTCATAAACGACTCCAGTGGTCACGATGGTGTCGACGCCAGAATTCATACTCCGTTCGCGTTCCCGAGTAGATCAAGGGTTTCTCCCGAATCAAAATCGTCGCACTAATGTAAATCGCGACAGTTAACCAAAAAAACAGTACCAGGCATATGACGGCGATAACCCGCACCGTGCCCAGGCGAAACTTGAATCGATCTGCCATACCGGCGCACACACCGAATACCCAGGCGCTGTCGCGATCGCGATACAGGCCACGAAGCGGACCAAAATCAATATTCCAGGTGCGTTGACTCATTGTCGTCTCCTTCGATCAGGCAACTCATCGTCGAGAATTCTCTCCAGAGTTTGCAGCCGATCACCTAAGCGCTGTGATAGTTGCCAGAGATCCTCAAGCATCTGTTCATCATCACGCGATATCTCACGCGACTGTTTCCACTTGCTGATGAAGTGCAGCACGATAAACAGCGGCGCAGGAATGACGAGAAACAGTATCAGTGCTAACGTCAGCAACTCATTTGCATTCAACTACTTTGCCTCCACCGTTCGTCCCAGTTCTGCGGCAACACGTTGCTTCAGGTCGTCCAACTCCTTTTTGATTGATTCTTCGGCTTCCAGACTCGCGAACTCATGATTGAGGTCCTTCGGCAAGCCAAGGTCATATGCCTCGACACGTCCCTCTATATCGTCGATTCGTCGTGTGTATTGCTCGAACCGGATCATCGCATCGTCAATTTTGTAGTCGTAGATTTTGCGTCTGGCCGCAAGTCGGCTGCTTGCCGTCTTGTGCCTGGACAACAGGGCTTTCTGCCGGGCTTTGGCGTCTTCGAGCTTAGCCTCGAGCTTCGCAATGTCCTCGTTGAGTTTGCCGAGCCCCTCGTCAACTGCCTGGTAATCCTGTTTCAGCAAGTCGGCAGCGCCAGCAACGCGCGACTTCTCGACTAACGCCGCTTTGGCAAGGTCTTCGCGCTCTTTGCGCATCGCAAGTTCCGCTTTTTCGTCCCAATCTGAGAGTTCGCGTTCGACCGACTCAAGTCTGCGGTTCAGATCTTTTTTATCGGCAATCGAGCGCGCGGCCGCAGAACGAACCTCGACGAGCGTGTCCTCCATCTCCTGGATCATCAGCCGTACAATTTTCTCGGGGTCTTCGGCCTTGTCGAGAATCGCGTTGATGTTCGAGTTCACGATGTCGCTGAATCTCGTGAATATGCCCATGAATATGTCCTCGTTATTGGTGAAACCTACAGTTGTTTCTGCAGCTTCCATGCCAGGTTCACCAAACATCACTTAACTTATTGTTTTTATGGAATTTAAAATGATATGAGACGGCTGAAGACAGTCAGAAACATTAGTTAATTTCACTACTAATTAGCGATTATCACTAAACTATGGTGAAATTAGCTAATGACCATCAACCACCCAACCCAACAGATTATTGGCGAGGCGCCGGCATTCCTGGAGATGCTCGAGCATGTGTCACGCGCGGCACCGCTGGACAAGCCGGTACTCGTTGTCGGCGAGCGTGGCACCGGCAAGGAGCTAATCGCGTCTCGCCTGCATTTTCTTTCTGACCGGTGGGAACAGCCCGTGGTCAAGGTCAACTGTGCTGCATTGACCGAGTCCATCCTGGAGTCGGAATTGTTTGGTCATGAAGCTGGTGCATTCACGGGAGCCGTGCGTACACACGAGGGTCATTTTGAACGTGCTGATGGCGGCACCCTGATCCTCGATGAGGTCGCAACAATATCGCTGCGCATGCAAGAGAAAATCCTGCGCGTAATTGAATACGGCGAGATGCAGCGTGTTGGTGGTAGTGAAACACTGCGCGTCGAAGTTCGAATTGTCGGATCGACAAATTCCGATCTGCAGATGCTGGCATCCAAAGGCCTTTTTCGCAAGGATCTGTTGGATCGACTTGCATTTGACGTCATCACTATACCGCCGCTTCGCGAACGCCTTGAAGATATATTGCCGCTGTCCTATGCATTCGCCGTTAATATGGCAAGTGAACTCAAACGTTCCTTTTTTCCGGGATTCAGTCCGCGCGCCTCGTCTGCCCTGCTTCGCTACAAATGGCCTGGCAATGTCCGCGAATTGAAGAACGCCGTCGAGCGCTCCGTGTATCGTTCTGACGAGCCTGAGAGACCGATCGCAAGCATCGCGATTGATCCGTTCGATTCACCGTTCAAACTGGCAGAACCGGAGGCGGACCATCCCCGAACATCACCGCTGCAACGCGCGCCGCTGCTACCTGCAGACCTTACGAAGCGGCTTGACGAAACGGAGAGAGAGTTCCTGCAAGCCGCCCTCGAGAGGTCGCGCTTCAACCAGCGCATGGCGGCCGAATTGCTGGGACTCAGCTATCACCAATTACGCGGCAAACTACGCAAGCACGATATGTCTGGCCGGCCACCGCTTGACTCAGCCCAGGAGTCTGCGCCGTAGAAAGTATTCCTGCTACGCAGACTCCTAGCCTCGATTATTCATGAATCGTCGCGATATCGCCGCACGTAGATAGCCGCTGTCACCAGCAGGCCGCACACAGTAAGTCCGGCCCAAAGACCTGGGCTGGTCACAAATCTACCGACATCAAGTTGCGTAAGCAGACTCAGGGGCCCTTGCGCATGAGCTTGGAAGTTATGGTTATCGAATAAGACTGATGGGTCGCCGTGAAAAATCGGCATATTGATCAATTGGGTTCGCGAACCGATAGCCGCGAAGAGCAGGTGCGAACGGAATACCACATACTCGAGTAGTGCCAATACTATGATTGGTAGAAACGCCATCAGTAACGGCGAGCGTTTCGTCCAGGCGGACACAAACAGGAACCAACCGATCATCGGGGATGCCCACAGTGGCGCCGCGATCATGACGACCAGGATCGCCGCCCAGGTATCGAATAATGGTACTGAACCCCAGATAAGGTGGCTCGCGCTACCGCCCTCAAAACCGATCCAGATGCTTGTCAACAGGAGATTAATGAGGGTCGATACGACGACGGCAACGAAGGTAACAAGTGGTATCAGTACTACCGCGGTTAGTAGTTTCGACAGTACTACCTCTGTATCGGTGATGGGCAGGGAACGCCAGAACAGGATACTTTTGTCTTTGCGCTCCGCATAAAGCGAATCCAGGCTGTAGAAGACGGTCAGTATCCACATCGCGATTAGCAAAACGGAAGTATTGAGGAGCAAAGCCACCATCAAGGCCGCTCTGCGCTCCGCGTCACCGACGTTTGACGCACCGATGATCGCTATGTCGACAGCCCCGCCAAAACCGGATGCTGCAATAAAACTGGCTATGGCGCCGAGCGCCAGGACAAACACAACGGCCGCCGGAGTCACCCAGATTGAGCCGTGTTCCCACAGCTCTCGTCGAAGCAGCGCCAATTGATTGGCAATCATGCGGCGACTCCTTTAATCATGGCAACGAACAAGTCGGCCACCGACGGCGTATGCGCCTCTCCAAGGCCATCCAACTGGTCACGGTCAATACCTTTGAATGTCATGACCTTTTGGCCGAACACATCGCGCTCATGAATGGGCCCGAGACGTCGAGCAGCTTCGGCCGCCTCGCCCGAAGTAATCAGCTCGACAAAGGAATCCGGTATCGATTCCATGCTGGCGTGGAGCAGGATACGACCATCGTTAATAAACATGATATCGGTCAGCAAATTCTCGATTTCCTCGACCTGGTGCGTCGTGATCAGAATCGTTTTTTCGCCATCAAAGTAATCATTCAATAAGTTGCCATAGAATTCCTTGCGGAAAATGATGTCGAGACCGAGCGTCGGTTCGTCAAGAACAAGCAACTTGGCATCAACTGCCATGATAATCGACAGATGTAACTGCGTGACCATACCTTTTGATAGCTCTCTGACTTTTGCGTTTGGACGAACCTTGGTATGGGAAAGCAATTCATCAGTACGAGTTCGCGAGAAATTCGGGTGTGTGGCTGCCATAAAGTCGAGCAACTGTGAAACTTTGATCCAGCGCGGCAAGACCGCAACGTCCGCAATGAAACAGATTTTTTCCATCAGCTCCTTGCGTTGCCGGAACGGGTCGAGTCCCAGCACCGACAGCTGTCCTTCACAATCGGTCAGCCCAAGTACAGCCTTGAGCAGAGTTGTCTTGCCCGCTCCGTTTGGACCGATGAGCCCCATAATCTTGCCCTTTTCGATCTCAAAACTGACATTGTCAATCGCGCGAACCGCTCCAAAGTTCTTTGATATGCCGCGGGCTGTGACCAGGCTAGTCATTCGTGCCACCTGCTTTGTCTGACTGTTTGACTTCTTCCAACAGTGTGGCGGCATCGAGTCCGAGCCGCTTGATCGTTGCACGTACCTTTGGCCATTCCTTGTCGATGAAGCGCCGTCGTTCATCTTTGAGCAATTGTCGCCTTGCTCCATCCGTTACGAACATACCTCGACCACGCTTTTTTTCTACGAGCCCCTCGTCGACAAGCTCCTGATAACCTTTCAATACCGTCAATGGATTTAGCCGATACTCGGCAGCGACATTGCGCACCGATGGCAAGACGTCGCCGTCATCCAGGACGCCTTCCAGAATCATCGCAACGACGCGATCCCGTAGCTGCCGATAGATCGGTAAATCTTCGCTCCAATTCGGGTTCATTATCTGTCTGATGCCATACGTTTATTAGGTGTAGTAATTAGCCGGCATGACTCACCGCACAATAAAAAAGCGCCGGCCATGCGGCCGGCGCAAAACGTCCGTCGCTACTTTACTCGCCGTTGTGACGGAAACTAAAACCGTTGCCATACTCGCCCCGATAATCCTGCTAATCCTGCTAATCATCAACATCCAGTCGAATTTCGATCACTGTATGGATCGCGTTAATGAACATGTCATCGAGACATGCCGACATGGTGGCGACCGCGTAGCCGGCTTCCCGGTGTAGCTTGTCGCGAACAGTTGCATCTGCCTCTGCGGCAACCAGTGCCATGGTCATGAGCAGCATGATCGTGAGACTGACAATGTCGTTCATGTATTGCCGCATCGCGGATTTCATTGCAGTGTCCTCTCGGGTCTTGCCCTTGGTGAGCTAGTGTTATAGTTGACTATAACACTAAAAACCTCCATTGCAAGCCTTATTTGGCTCATTGCTAACCCGTGGCTGCCCTGGCGGGCGTTAATAGTATCTGAGATGGTTCAAACAGAATCCAGATATCAATGAGTTACGAGATGTACGCCCAGTATTCATTTGCTTGCCGTGAGCGGATACTCGACGATCGCCTGGGAATACGACCGTGGTAGCAGGCGTTCTGGCCATGGTTTCAACAAACCTGCCGCTTTCGCGCACTGCAGCTGTCGCCTATGCTGCGGTGATGGAGCCAGCGCCTGAAGATACCGCTTTGATGCTGCGCTATATCGATGGCGATGTGGCGGCATTTGAGACCTTGTATGGACGCCACAATGATGCTCTGTACCGATACCTGTTACGTCGTTGCCGACATCACGACAACGCTGAAGATATTTTCCAGGAGGTCTGGGGGAAAATCATCAAGGCGCGCTCAAGTTATCGACCAACTGCGAAATTCACGACCTTTATGTATCGTGTCGCACATAATTGCTACATCGATCATATTCGCCGTAACAAACGTCATTCACACACCATTGATGTCGAGCCCGACAGTTATCCGAACCCCGGTGAGTCGCCCGAGACTCTGACCGAGCGAGGCCTTCTGCGACGACGCCTCGACGCCGCAATTCAGGAGCTACCGGACGAACAACGCGACGCCTTCTTGTTGCACCAGGAGGCAGGCCTGACTGTCGACCAGATCGCGTCGGTAACCGGAAGCAATTTCGAAACTGCGAAAAGCCGGCTTCGCTATGCGGTCAAAAAGTTACGCGCCGCAATCGACGAATCCGCGGAGTTATCATGACAAACGAGCGACAGCATCTCGAAACAGACGGTGAGGCCGACGATCTCGTCTCTAACACCTATCGTGAGTTGGCCGACGAGCACACGCCGGACGATTTGAACAAGGCAATATTGCGCCAGGCTGCCAAAGCGGTGCACCCACATTATTCTCGCCCAGCATCATGGACGCGACCCGTTGCCTGGACAGCGACTATTGCGATTGCTCTGGCAGTCACGTTGCAGTTGGTGCGCGGACCGACGCCTGCAGGCGTGGCAGACGATATGCCGCCGGTACCCGACACGCAAGAAGCTCTCGAGGTAAATGGGAGCATAGACGTATACGGTGCGGAACCCCCGCCCGCAGGAATCCTGGCGGGCGGAATATCGACAGCGGCCTTGGCAACTGGGTCAGCACGTGGCTGCAATGATGCATCCAGGGTGGCTCCTGCGACCTGGCTCGCATGCATTAGCGAACTTGATGCGGCCGGCTTGTCCGACGAAGCCGAACGACAGCGTGAGCAGCTTGCCAGGGCATTCCCGGATTTCGAGGCGCCCCGAGACTGATTACGGATTGTGCTGCGTCGCGACGCGAGTGCTAACTCTGCATCAATACTACATTGATGGAGTGCTAAAATTCCCGGCCTCTGCCGACAGTAAAGAGCGGTCCTGCAGGAAAACATCGATGAAGTCACCAGTTCGCGTCACCATAACGGGCGCTGCCGGCCAGATCGGCTACCAGCTTGCCTTTCGTATCGCGTCGGGCCAAATGCTCGGCACCGATCAACCCGTCGTTTTGCAGCTGCTCGAGATTCCACCGGCGATGCCTGCACTCAACGGCGTCGTCATGGAGCTCGATGATTGCGCATTTGACACATTGGCTGGCGTGATCGCCACCGACGATCCCGTTATTGCCTTCACCGATAGTGACTTCGCGTTGCTTGTCGGCGCGCGACCACGTGGTCCGGGCATGGAACGCAAGGAATTGCTAGAAGCCAATGCACGGATATTTTCGGTACAGGGCAAGGCTATCAATGATCATGCGGACCGCAATATTCGCGTCCTGGTAGTCGGCAATCCAGCGAATACCAACGCGCTGATTGCAAGCAATAATGCCCCCGACATCCTCCCTCGCAACTTCACCGCGATGACAAGACTTGACCATAACCGCGCGATCGCACAACTCGCCGCGAAGACCAACAGTCATGTCAGCGATGTGCGCTGCATGACGATCTGGGGCAACCACTCCGCAACACAGTACCCCGATGTCCATCATGCGACGATCAATGAGACAAGTGCCATGGATCTCGTTGATCAGCAGTGGCTGATCGATAAATTCATTCCGATCGTCCAGCAGCGCGGCGCGGAGATCATTGCGGCTCGCGGCGCGTCGTCGGCTGCTTCTGCGGCGTCTGCAGCTATTGATCACATGCATGATTGGGCCAGGGGTACACCCGACGATACATGGGTCAGCATGGCCATTCCGGCAGATGGCAGTTACGGCATCGAACCAGGCATCGTTTACTCATACCCGGTGCGTTGCAGAGACGGCAACTACGAGATTGTGCAGGATCTGGACATTAATGACTTCAGTCGTTCGCGCATGAATACGACAGAGACCGAACTACGTGAAGAGCGCGCGGCCGTTGAGGAACTGCTTTGATGTGACGCACACAATGGCACACCCCGTCACGCAGTGATAGGGTTTGTCATAATCATTATTTGGATCACTCAGAGGAAGGGCACTTGTCCAGTTTGTTCGTCAGTATGTTTTGGTTGCTGCTGTTTGTCGGCGGTGGTATCTATCTTGCCTATCAGCGTATTGATCTCCGCACATCGACCGTCGCCGCAGGACTCACACTACTCGCTTACACAATTTTCGGAGACGGATCCTGGCCATGGCTGCTGGTGATGTGGCTTGGCTTCGGCGCCATGATCGTGCCGAACCTCATCGAATTGCGCCGCGAGAAAATCACACGGCCGCTTCTCGAACTGTATCGAACAATGCTGCCTAAAATGTCGGACACCGAGCGCGAAGCACTCGAGGCCGGAAACGTCTGGTGGGATGGAGAACTGTTCTCGGGCATGCCCGACTGGGACCGTCTCATGTCTTTTCCGGCACCGCAGCTCTCGAGCGAGGAACAGGCGTTCCTCGACGGACCCTGCGAAGAGCTCTGCAGAATGCTCGACGACTGGGATATCTGTCACAACCGGGCGGACATGCCAAGGGAGGTCTGGGACTTCATTATTGGCAACAAATTTTTCGCGATGATCATCCCCAAGAAATATGGCGGGCTTGAATTTTCGGCCTATGCCAACGCGATGGTCATTACAAAACTCGCGAGCCGCAGCCCTACTGCATCATCCACAGTGGGCGTACCGAACTCTCTCGGCCCGGCGGAACTCCTGCTGCATTACGGCACTGAGGAGCAAAAGAATCATTATCTTCCGGGGTTGGCAGCCGGTTCAGAGATCCCCTGTTTCGCACTGACCTCGCCGGTAGCGGGCTCTGACGCTGCGGCGCTGACTGACAGCGGTATCGTCTGCAAGGGCAAGTGGAATGGCAGGCAAATCATCGGCATTCGGCTAAATTGGAACAAACGCTACATTACGCTGGCACCGGTGGCGACCGTGCTTGGACTCGCGTTCAAGCTCTACGACCCCGATCATCTGATTGGTGATAAGGACAAATACGGTATCACCGCCGCCCTGATTCCGACTGACACGCCGGGCGTAACAGTCGGGCGACGCCACCTGCCAATGAGTATCGCATTCCAGAATGGACCCACGTCGGGTGAAGACGTGTTCGTGCCGCTGGACTACATCATCGGCGGCCAGAAAATGGCGGGCAAAGGCTGGAAAATGCTGGTTGAACTGCTGTCTGTCGGGCGGGCGATTACATTGCCGTCCACTGCAGCAGGCGGTGGACAGGCTGCAGTTTACGCATCCGGTGCATACACGATGATTCGCAAGCAATTCAATACGTCAATTGCGAATTTCGAAGGCGTTGGCGAGGCATTGACCCGCATTGCCGGGCACACATACATTATGAATGCAGCCATATCAGTCACGGCGGGTGCTATCGATCAAGGTGAAAAGCCCGCTGTTCCGTCAGCTATTCTCAAGTATCACTGCACCGAACTCGGCCGCAAGATTGCCAACGATACGATGGATATTCATGGCGGCAAGGCCATCATGTTGGGACCCAAGAACTACATCGGTCGAGCCTACATGGCGACGCCGATTGCAATTACTGTCGAGGGCGCGAACATCCTGACGCGAAGCTTGATTATTTACGGTCAGGGCGCCATTCGTTGTCATCCGTTCGTTTTGAAAGAATTGCAAGCAGCTGGCGACGAAGATACGGATCGCGGCCTGGTAGATTTTGATAACGCATTGTTCGGTCACATCGGCTACGCCATCAGCAATCTCGCTCGCTCTTTTTTTCTGGCACTGACTCACGCGAAATTCAGCCGCGTGCCGCTCAACACTCCAACACGTCGTTATTACCAGAATATTAATCGCTACAGCGCTGCATTCGCGCTTGCGTCCGACTTCGCTATGCTAACGCTCGGCGGCGAACTCAAGAAACGCGAGCTGTTGTCCGCACGCCTGGGCGACATCTTGAGCTCGATCTATCTCGCATCGACCGTACTTAAGCACTTTGAGAATCAGGGACGCCGAGCGACCGATCTGCCGCTCGTCGAATGGTCTGTCCGTACATTGATGTACCAGGCCCAGGAAGCGCTGCATGCCTTCATGCGAAATCTTCCGAATCGATGGGTTGCGGCATTCCTGCGCATATTCATTTTTCCGCGGGGCAGAACCTACTCCGCGCCCTCCGATGCGATAGGCCTCAAGGTCGTCGACCTGATGACCCGTTCGGGAGAAGCTCGCGAACGGCTCTGTCAGCAGGCATACACAACTCTGGAGCCAGGTAACCCCCTCGGCCAATTGCAGGAAGCGCTCGAACTGTCGGAAAAACTAGCCCCTTTGGAACGTCGGCTGCGACAGGCGCAGAAAGAAGGCCTGATTGACGCCGAGGATTTCGCTTTGCGAC
>JADFKA010000193.1 GCA_022565135.1 Pseudomonadota bacterium | reverse complement strand
TCCTGGCGGGCAACGGTGTCGTATTCGAGAATTCGAGGGTTACGTGCCCTTCCCACTCCGGCTCCAGCGGCGTGACATTCACGATGATGCCGCAGCGCGCATAGGTCGATTTGCCCAGGCAGATTGTCAAAACATTGCGCGGAATTCGAAAATACTCGACGGTGCGTGCCAGTGCGAACGAGTTGGGTGGAATGACACAGACGTCGCCCTCGACATCGACGAAACTTGTGTCGTCAAAGTTCTTGGGATCAACAACGGCGGAATGAATATTCGTGAATATCTTGAATTCATTGGCGCAACGGACATCGTAGCCATAACTCGATGTCCCGTAGGAAATGATGCGTCGGTCCCCGACTTTTCGCACCTGGTGTGGCGTAAATGGCTCGATCATCCGGTGTTCAGTTGCCATGCGACGGATCCAATGATCCGGCTTGATACTCATCAACTTTCCTCGACGACGATTTTCGGAAACTTGCTGCTGTAATCCTTGCCCTGTTTTGCCAGTAACGCGGCCATGCGATGGGCTGCGCTCCGGTAGGCCGCCGCCGCCGCCGACTCCGGATCGGCAATAACGGTCGGATTGCCGCTATCGGTCTGCTCCCGAATACGTGTCTCAAGCGGCAGCTGCCCCAGGAGCTCGATGTCGAAATCCTCGGCCATGCGCTTGCCACCGCCCGATCCGAATATGTTGTCCTCATGACCACACTCAGTGCAGACATGGGTGCTCATATTTTCGATGACGCCAAGCACCGGGATCGATACCTTGCGAAACATCGCAAGTCCCTTGCGCGCATCGAGCAACGCGATATCTTGTGGCGTCGTAATAATAACCGCGCCGCTGACCGGAACTTGCTGCGACAACGTCAGCTGGATATCGCCGGTCCCGGGCGGCATATCCACAATCAGGTAGTCGAGATCGTGCCAGGAAGTTTGCTGCAGCAGTTGATTGAGCGCGGATGTAACCATCGGGCCACGCCAGATCATCGGCTGATCGGGATCGACAAGAAAACCGATCGACATGACTTGCAGTCCGTGTGCCTGCAGTGGCTGCAGCATTTCGCCGTCCGGGCTCGAGGGCCGCTCGCCGGCCAGTCCAAGCATTTGCGGCTGACTGGGGCCATATATGTCCGCATCCAGCATGCCAACAGACGCACCGTCATTGGCCAGCGCCAATGCAATATTCACGGCAACGGTCGATTTACCGACACCGCCTTTCCCCGATGCTATTGCGATAACGTTGCGGATCTGTGCCAGCGGTTTGAGATTTCGTTGCACGCCGTGAGCGACCACGCGTGTCGATAATTCGATGTCGACATCATCACAGCCCAATTCTGCGGTAATCGCCGCGGCTATGTGCGATCGCAATACGTCGTGAATAGTCGACGCCGGGAATCCGAGTTCAATTTTCGCCGCGACATGTTCAGTCGATACGCTGACTTCGAGTACCCTGCCCACGTCCCCAATTGACAGGCCGATGCCCGGTAACTTCACGGAATTCAGGAGTTTCTTCACATCTGTTTCTGTTGACGGCGTCACATTTCCACCTACGGTATTAGGTAAAATCAGCACATTCGCCTCCAGATGGAGGCTTGTGGGCGCACATTGTAACGGAGCCTGAGCTGGAACCAAGCACTGATTTTCAAGGGCTTGCGCGACAATGTGGGCTGGGACGATGTGGCATAATGCCGCATCGGGGACTTATGCGGCCGTACTGGATTCGCGATTGTGTAGCGGATGCCGTGCTTCGCCTGGGCAAGAGCGAATCGATTGGCTGAGCAAAAGCTGAAAAACTGGAAATCGAGTGCAGGAATACCGCTTGTCGGTACTTGCTGCACTGCCGTTAAATCTGCTGGCTCCGTGGCAGCCCTCAAAATCGATATTGGCCGCAGGCAATGAGTTTCCTCGGATCTATTCGCGCCGACCAACTGGTCTCGAAGCTGGTTGCAGAACCAAAACCGGACTCGCCTGCCGCCCGGAAACTAGTCAGCAAGTTGAAAAATCTGGGCCCAAAGGTCATTCCAAGGGCCATTGACGCGCTCGCCCTGTCGGACAAGTCACACACCATGGTGTTCGTCGACATCCTGTCGAGTCTGCTCAACGACAAGACGCTTGATGCCTATCGGGACGGCCTTGCTGACGGCAATGAGCGGGTCGTCTCAGGCACCTCCTGGGCACTCTCAAGCAACACCGGTTACAACGCCAACAGCTTGCTGGCCTTTTTTGCGGATCCCGAGGTCTCCAAGCCGGCGCTTATCGAAGTGTTGCGCGTGCACAAGGAGGATCTGAGCATCCATGATCTGTTGCAATGCGCATACGAACTGGAGCCTAAAGAATCGGCCGCGATCTTCAAGATTATCGGGGATATGATCCGGCCAGAAATGATTCCCGACATCATCGCGCGCATGGGCGGTAAGGACCCGTACATCAAGACGCACCTGATTACCGTGCTCTCGAAGTTTGATAAGCCCGAAATCAATCGAGCGCTAGAGATGCAACTCAAGGACACGAACAAGATGGTGCGCGGTGCGGCTCTTTCTGCCCTTGCAGCAAGAGGCGGTGCCGTCAATATCGCGGCGGTTAGCAAATTACTGCAGGACTCGGATATCGAGGTGCAAAACAAAGCCGTCGACATGATGATACAGATGAACCATCCTGAAACCGTCAAATATCTTGTTGAAGCGCTCAAGGACGAGTCGGAATACGCGCGCCGCGCCGCCGTCGAGGTCCTCAATAAAATCGGCACCAAGGATTCGGTCAAAGATCTGCTCAATGTCATCAGGGATGACGATTGGTGGGTACGCTCAAGGGCTGGAGATGCACTGGCCGAAATCGGTGGGCCGAAGGTCGTGGATGCGGTGGTGGCGCTGATCAAGGATGAGGATGAGGAGATTCGGCGCACGGCCATCGAAATACTGAATGCAACCAAAGATGAGCGAGCCGTCGATCATTTGATCCAGGCAACCGAAGACTCCGATTGGTGGGTCCGCGAACGATCCATCGACGCTTTGTCGAAGATCGGCAGTTCGAAAGCCGTGCCGACGCTGCTCGCATTACTCGGCAAAGATTCGAAGACAGACACCGTCGTCATCCGCGCACTCGGCAAGATCGGCAACCAGAAGCATATTGCGAAAATTGTGCCGATGCTCAATGCCGCGGACAGGGCCGTGCAGGTCGAGGCTATCAAAGCAATTTCACAGCTCGCCGATGAAGCGCATGCCGAGACGGTTCGCGAAGTGCTGCGGAAAATCAAACAGACCGACGAGCCGACAATTATTAATAGCGCCGACAAGGCCCTCAAGTATCTCGATGCGAGGTTTTCGGCAACGGTTCTCGCCGAAAATGAGCGTGCCAAGAAAATCGCCGAACACACGAAAACCATGTTGCTCGACAGCGAAGATCTCGACAAGCTGCTCAAGGCCCAGACCGCAGCATCTGCGCCAACGACACCGGACGTTGCCCCGACGCCGCAACCACAGGCCCTCGACATATCGAAGCTCAAACCGGGCGATGTTATCGACGGGCGATACAAGTACATCGAAAAAATAGGCAAAGGCGCATTCGGCACCGTATTGCTGATGAAGGATCAGATCGTTGACGAGCGCTTGATTCTAAAGTTCCTGAACCCGAATATTTCCACTGATGAAGAAATGATGAAACGCTTCGTCCACGAGCTACGCTACTCGCGCATGATCACGCATCGCAACGTCATCCGTATTTACGATTTTCTGTACCTGCAAGGCAGCTACGCAATTTCGATGGAGTACTTCCCGTCGCACACGCTGAGTGGGGAAATCCCCAATAGCAAGCCGATGGCCATCGCAAGAGCACTGAAGTTCTCGCGCGACATGGTGACGGGTATGACGGTCGCGCATCAGGCGGGTGTTATTCACCGCGACCTCAAGCCGGCTAACATCCTTGTCAATGAGGAAGGACTACTGAAGATCGTCGACTTCGGCGTTGCCGCAGCAGCTTCGAGCGGCGATACGCAGCTGACCAAGACGGGCTACGTCATCGGTTCGCCGAAATACATGGCACCTGAGCAGATTCTTGGCAAGAAAGTGGACGTGACGGCCGACGTCTACAGTATCGGTGTCATCATGTACGAGATGACAACCGGTATCCCTCCCTACAGTCGTGGTGATCACATGTCGGTCATGTACCAGCATGTGCAGGGCAAGGCCCAGCATTGCCAGGAGATCAATCCCGACATTCCTGACGAATACGCCGCCATCATCGTCAAGGCCATGTCGGTCGACAAGACCAAGCGCCACCAGTCGATGGGTGAGCTGACCGAAGCGTTCGACACTGTTCCCGTCTAGAAGGCTGTTGAAAAAT
>JADFKA010000192.1 GCA_022565135.1 Pseudomonadota bacterium | reverse complement strand
TACCGTATTTTCAATCTGCTCTGGACGCGCAGTCCTGGCGCCACGCAATCCCGGAGATCTTTTACCCGGCGAGCTTCACGCCGGGCCTGCGGGAACTGGGTGACTGGCCCCTGCAGACTTGGGGTGGCGTGTATCCCCGAACCGGTTGGAGCACGCAGGCCGAGGAGCCCAAGGCTGCCGCAATAAATGCCCAGCGGGCGGGCGATATCGTCACCCGTGATCGTCAGCCGCATGTCTATCTTCCGCTGGACGAACCCTCGCCGAGAAATCAACGCGTGTGGCCACCGGGGCCCTTGTTTGAGAAGGACCGCCGCACCGGCACCTGGCAAATGTTGTTGCCCAAGAGCGAGGCCGGATGTGCGGTCTTCGGCACTAACGATCTTGCCAGTGCTTCGGGCTGGGGAGGCGGGCGCGTAGACGAGGAGGGCGACTACGTCTGGAACCTGTGGCGTCCTTACAAGTGCTGCCAGCGTGAAGGCCAGTTTTTCCTGTTCGACTTTGATTGGGTCGTTTTTCCGAATTGAGAACTGCAGGAACGTCACGATGAATATAGAACACCTCAAAAGTATCAAGCAGTTTGTGCGCGGCCTGTTGGTGGCAACCACGCTGCTCGGTAACAGTGCATTCGCGGCCACCAACGCACCGACCGAGGACGGTCTGTGGTACTACGAGATCGGTGGTGCCGAGGCGGTGTCGGTACCCGCAAACCCCAACGTTACCGCAATGACACTCGGCGGGTCCATAGAACTTGGCCTCGGCTACAGCTGTGCCGCCTTTGATCCGGTTGCGGCGGTCAAGAACAGCCTGAATAATATTGGCTCCGGTGCGGATAACATGATGGACGCGATGACCGCAGCCGCGACCAGTGCGATTGCTGCCTTGCCGGCGTTGATCCTGCAGCGCGCCAACCCCGGGCTTTACGACCTGTTTCAAAATGCCTTGCTCAAGGCGGAGGCGACGATGCAGCTCGCGACCAAGTCCTGCGAGCTCATGGAAGCGGAGATCGCCCAGGGCAAGAACCCGTACGCCGATCTGATTACTTTGTCCAAAGGCAACGACTGGAAACTGCAGATGGGCATTGGCGGCAACGATGCAGTTACTGCCAAAGAGGCCGTTGAGGCCGCCAACGGCAACAGCGGTATTCCCTGGATTGCCGGTCAGGCCGGTGGTGCTGGCCAGCCGGCACTGCGCTTCACCGGCGACATTGTCGAGGCCGGTTATAACATCAATATGAACCGGCCTATCAGCGCATCGGGGCCCATCCCGGCGGCTTCGGCAACGCGTCTTTCTGAAATCTGGCCTGGACCCTCAGCGGCCCGGGACTGGGTGGTGGACGTGGTCGGCGAGAACATCGTCACCACCTGTGATACCTGTCGTAAAGACAGTGTTCCTGGTACCGGACTGTTGCCGAAACTGTTCCAGGAGGGCAGTGCGCTCACGATAGAACTGCAAGGCCTGGTAAACGGGGCTACCGCACCGACACTGTATAACCTTGAACGTATCACCGCACCCGGGGTGGCCATCACACGCCAGGTCATCGAAGCCATACGTGAGATGCCGGCAACGGAGCAAAGCCTGATCATCGGTCGCCTGGTATCGGAAATCAGCACCGCCCGCACCATCGAAAAAGCGCTGTTCGCACGACGCCTGTTGCTATCCGGCCGACAAGTACCGGAGGTCTATGCAACGCAGGTCGCACGTGAGCACGCCGATACCTCGATCGCCGAACTCGACCGGGAAATCGACAACCTGTTGTTCGAAACTCGGGTTCGACGTGAAGTGGTCTCCGACACGGTGGTGACGCTGTTGCAGCGCGCCGCCGCCCGCCGCCAGGCATCATTGAATGTGCCAAGCGTACCGATCATCGATCCACAACCGTTAAAGAACGGTCGTGTTGAAGAGTAGAACAATGAGTAAACGACGCTGGTTCCTGCGTTTTTGCGTGTTAACGATTGCCTCCGCGATCGTGATCGGGGCAGTACTTATGGTCTCGCTTAAGAGCACGGGCCTGGAGTCGCTGCAATCAAGCATTGATGACTACCGAATTAAAATGACGGCGATACGGCTGATGATTATCGGCCTGATCGCGCTGATCTGGCCAAAACTCGTTCAGTCCACCGAGCGATCAGGCGCCATCAGCATTGAGCGTAGCGCTGAACTCAAGAATCTCCGTTGGCGAATCATCGCTTGGTTATTGCTCATTGAATTGCTACTCGGTCAAAACCTCATTTGGCGCGTCCTGCAGACAGTGGATTGGAGCGGCGCATGAACGTCGACAGTTACCTTGAACTTTTCACAACGCTGTTCGGCTGGACCTTTTACGGCATCCTCTGGGATGTGCTCGTGGGCACCGGTATTGTGTTCTTGCCGTTTCTCGGCATTCTCATTGATAACTGGCGGGAGCCCGCCGAGGGCGGTGAATTTGGAACAGTAACCGGCCTGTCGCTGCGGCGAATGGAAATCGAGCTGTTCATCGCCTTGCTCGTGGTTGTCTTGGCTGGACAACCGGCGCAATTGACGGCGCTGAATGCCGCGACGCTCAGTTACACACCACCACCGACATTAACCAATCCCGATCCCGTATCGGCAACCGTGGCGGCATCGCAGAGTACGTTCGGCAGCACTGGATTTACAGGTTCTCCCGACACCGTCAACCTGCCAATCTGGTGGTATGCCGTACTGGCGGCCTCCTCAGGCATCAACCACGCGGTGATCGAAGGTCTGCCATCGGCGGCCGATATGCGAACCTATGAACAACAGGCCCGATTGGCCACCATTGCGGATCCCCGACTTCGTCAGGAAGTCAGTCAGTTTTTTAGCGAGTGCTACATTCCGACACGCTCAAAGTATCAGGCAGAACAACCGGCATCAGCCGCTATTACCGACTTGCTGGAGGACTATGGATCGGATGATCCGGATTGGCTCGGATCGCACGTCTACCAGGAAACACCCGGGTATTACGACATACGTAGACCATCATCGGCAGTCATTGGCTGGGATTACGTTGCGGCACGCGACACGGAATACGATCCCACTGAACCTCCCGCCTGGGGCAAACCGTATTGCAATGAGTGGTGGGCAGACAGCGATATTGGTCTTCGCCAAAAGCTTGTTGCCGAAGCCGACGTGACCGCAGGCGGGCTGTCCGGGCTTGTCGTTATCATAGCGCCGCTTCTCGCTTCCGAAAAACAATACGACGCTGTTGCAAGAGTTGTACTCACGAATGCGCCACCGTCCTGGTCGAACAACGATCTGGTGACCAACAACACCGGTACATCAGGCCTGATCAGCCATGCAGAACGATTGGTCAAAGGCGGACTGGCCACCGGCGGCGTGATAAACGCATCGGCAATGTTCTCAGTAACAATGACTGCAGTCTTGCAGGGCTTGCCGATGGTGCAAGCAGTACTATTGCTCGGCATGTACGCGCTGCTGCCCCTGTTGGTCGTACTTTCTCGTTACTCGATCTCGATGATGATGACTGGCGCCATGGCCATCTTCACCGTCAAGTTCTGGTCCGTGCTCTGGTACCTGGCCTTATGGGTCGACCAGAATCTCATTCTCTCCATGTACCCGGACGTGAACATCTTCTTCCAGATATTCGCTAATCCAGGGGAACATGATGCCAAGCGCATGCTCCTCAATATGATCACCTTGAGTCTGTATTTGGGGCTGCCGCTGCTGTGGAGCGGAATGATGGCTTGGGCTGGTTTGCATATCGGCAGGTCGATTGTGCCTGCTATGTCTACCTTGGGCCGTCCGGCGGAAGACGCTGGACGTCAGGGAACGCAAACTGGAAAGATGATTATGTCGGCCGCCCTCAGAAAGGGTTCCTAGCTGATGTCGTCGTCATACCACCCGATTGGATCGGATCCACTGTCCATCGAACTCGTACGATGATTATAGAGTCCGACCATTTCTGAGCCCTCACTCAATGGGCGGTCCATCGAAGACGATTCGGTGCCGGTGACAAGACTATCCGCGACTATGTGCAACAGCCGGCGAACCGACTTGGCAAGAGAGTACGAAATGTGTCCGATTTCCATGCCCTAATTATACCGCGAATCGGCATATGACATGTTGATTCGACGGTCATGGACACAGGTATCGATAAGCCACGTTATCGATAGTTATTTAGCTAGGAAGATAGAGTCGTGGGAAGGGCCTCTTTTACCGATACCAGCCGTTCAAACAATCAATAATCTGACGTTGTGACAAACAGGAAGCGGCCGAGGCTAATGGAATGGTCGCCCCTACTCTAACCGGCATCAAAGTGCCAAAGTGGTGAATGTGAGTTCCCACTAAACGAGAGAGGCGACCGAGATGAAGATTACAA
>JADFKA010000191.1 GCA_022565135.1 Pseudomonadota bacterium | reverse complement strand
GGGAATTTCGAATGAAAAGTCTGTCTCAAGAAACTCTTCGTAATCCTTGCGCTGCTTGTCATTCATGATGTCGTACACCATGCTATTGACGTCCTTGTGAGTGAGGGCCGGCATATTGACTCGCTTGATGTCTCCATCGACGCGAATCATTGGCGGCACTCCAGCGGACAGGTGCAGGTCGGATGCATTATTCTTTACCGAGAATGACAGCAACTGGGCAACGTCGACGGCCATGTTTCTCCCTGTCAAATTGACGGCCGGACTTACCATAACCCGGCCCTGAATGAAGCCTAGTATAGCGAAGCGCCGGGAGTAAAACGTGATTAGAGTCACGGAAAACCTGCGGAAAATCCGCGAATTGCTGGCGAAAGCTGCGATAGATGCTGGCCGGGAGGATTCTACGGTCCAATTACTGGCTGTCAGCAAGAAACAGACCTTGGCGGGTGTGATCGAAGCAGTCGCTGCGGGCCAACGGGATTTTGGCGAAAATTTCGTTCAGGAGGGTCTGGAAAAGATAGCTGCCGTGTCCCGAAGCGACCTCTGCTGGCACTTTATTGGACATTTGCAAGCCAATAAGACCCGCTCTGTCGCCGCTCATTTTGACTGGGTCCACACCGTCGATCGCCTCAAGACGGCCCAGCGCCTGAGTCAGCAGCGGCCGGCCGCACTCGGTAAGCTCAATATCTGCTTGCAGGTGAACATTGACGACGAGCCAGGTAAATCGGGCGTCAATGTCGATGAATTGTTCGAACTCGCCAAACAGATTGCCCAATTACCGCGTCTGCATTTACGGGGCCTGATGTGCCTGCCGGCGCTTAGAACCCGATTCGAGGACCAGCGAAAACCGTTTGCAGCAATGCGCGACCTTCTCGGGATGCTGCGCCGCCAGAGTCTCGAGGTGGACACCTTATCGATGGGCATGAGCAGCGACTTTCGCGCGGCAATATTTGAAGGCGCGACCATCGTACGGTTAGGCACAGCTGTGTTTGGCAAGAGGAAATAGAAATGACTGACGACAAGATCGCCTTTATCGGCGGCGGCAACATGACCCAGGCGATTGTTGCAGGGCTTGTGTCGAGTGGTTTTCGCCCCGCTAATATATTGATCGCGGAACCCTCTGCAAGACAGCGTGAAGTCCTGACACGCACCTGGCCAGACGCCGAAATTGCGCCTGAAAACATCAAGATTGCAGCACGCGCGAACTGTATCGTTCTCGCCGTCAAACCGCAGGTTCTCCCAACTGTATGCCGCGACCTGGCCAATACTGCGCAGCAAACGAAACCGCTAATCATTTCTATTGCCGCCGGAATTCGCAGCACTGATATTGACGCGTGGCTTGGCGGCGGTCTCGCCATTGTTCGGGCCATGCCAAATCAACCGGCACTGCTGCAACTGGGTGTAACCGGGTCGTTTGCGAACGAACGGGTAAGTGCCCCCCAGAAGCAGCATGCATCGAAGATTCTTGCGGCTGTCGGCAAAGTAGTAGATGTTCCGCACGAGGCTGATATCGACGCCGTCACTGCGATTTCGGGTAGCGGCCCTGCCTATTTCTACCTATTGATTGATATGCTCACCGATACGGCGCAGCAACTTGGTCTCGACGAGCAAGTGGCGCGCATCCTCGCCATTGAAACGGCAACTGGGGCCGCAGCCCTCGCTGCCCAAAGCGCCGATTCAATGGCAGAATTGATTGCCCGGGTGCGATCACCGGGCGGAACGACCGCTGCTGCGCTTGATAGTCTCGATCAACAAAACGTTCGTGATATCTTTGCACGGGCATTAACCGCAGCCAGGGACAGAGCCACCGAATTGGCGAACAACGCACATGCACAAGAGTAAGCCGTGAAACCCGCATTGATCTTTATCATCAGCACGCTCGCACAGCTGTACTTGTTCGTCATGTTGCTGCGATTCTGGCTGCCATGGCTACGCGCCGATTTTCGCAATCCGATCTCGCAGGGGATCCTGCGCCTGACCTCACCGCTGGTGATTCCTGTGCGGCGAATCGTGCCGCCGATCGGTCGCCTCGATACGGCTACAGTGATCGTGGCATTTATTCTGCAGTACCTGACCCTTCTCGCGATTCTCGCGATCGATGGTCATATGGCGAGCATAGCGTGGCTGAGCATAGCCGCGGCGATCGGCCTGGTTACCTTGTCACTCAAACTGTTCACGTTCGCAATTTTTATTTACATCATCCTGAGTTGGATTGCGCCCGGCACTTACAATCCGGCAACCGCTTTTATATCGATGCTCGTCCAGCCTGTTTTGCGCCCATTTCGAAGATACGTTCCCACGTTCGGCGGACTCGACATTTCAGCGCTTCTGGCGATCATATTGTTGCAGGCCCTCTCTATTTACATCAGCACGCTGACGCCGTTGACATTTTGACAGCCGATGATAAAGCGAAAATGGTTTATAGTGATGCTACCGTGAATTCGCGAAAACACGGGCCTGGCGATGGATCAGCAACAAGCGCTCTTTTCGGGGAGACCGGTATCATGAATTGCAGAACAATATTGATCGCTTTGTCTTTGCTTGGACTCTTACCCGCTTGTGGTGGGCCCGATGCGCCAGTCACCATCCCGCAAGCGCAGCCAGCTGGAGTAACCAGTGTAAACATCGGCGATCATGTCGTTCATTTCAGCGCTCAGTCGACCGATCAGCTTTCCCCAGACGTCGCGCGCCTGTATAGCATCGTTCGTAGCAAGAACCGGGCGATGCTCACTGTCTCGATATTGCAGACAATGGATAACAAGGCGGTTACTGCGACCGTTTCGGTTGAGGCCGTCAATCTTACAGGACAGGTCAAGAACATCACGATGCGGCGAATCAATGAGGAACAAGCAATTTATTATATCGGCGAAGTCGCCGTTGCAAATCGCGAAACCCTGATTTTTGATATCGGTGTAACGCCGGACGGTATCGAATCACCCTCTAATGTTCGCTTCAAACGCAAGTTTTTCAGCGACTGATTTACAGCGCTGTAACCCATTTAGAAAAGCTTGTGCTTACATTACCTTAGCCGGGGACATATGCTATTGTCGCGCTGCTTTTTACGCGGGCTCTGCCCGTTTTTTGTTTTAATGAGGAGTCAGTTGTAGATGTCAAAGAATACCGGAAAGTCACCTACCAAATCAGAAATCTATGCAGCAATCGTCGCGGATACAGGTATGACACGCAAAGACATCGCTGCGGTATTCGACTCGCTGAATACTCAGATCAAGAAAAACCTTAGCGGTCGTGGCGCGTCGGGAACTTTTACGATCCCCGGCTTGTTGAAATTACGTGTCGTGAATAAACCTGCACGGAAAGCGCGCCAAGGAATCAATCCATTTACGGGTGAAGAAATGATGTTCAAGGCGAAGCCGGCAACGAAGGTTGTGAAAGTCTCAGCACTCAAAGGCCTCAAAGACATGGTTTGATTCTGTGTCTCTCAACGAATTCAGTCACAGACGAACGCAAATCGACGAGCTTGCCATGAAAAAAATGCCCGGCGCCCGACATTACGAGTAGCTCGGGGCCGGGCTCCAGACTGTTAATCCACTCCATCGTAAGATCGACGTCGACGACTTCATCCTTATCACCCTGAAGCACAAGCCATGGGCATCGCGGCTGCCCTGCAAGATCATTACCGAAGCCATCCACAGCTGGTGCAACACTGACAAGGCCGGAAACTTCGACCGCAATCGAAGCTCGTATTGCGATCGCGGCACCAAACGAAAACCCGGCAAGCCAGAGGGACTCATTCGGATATCGCGTTCGCATCCATGCGATCGCCGCGAGTGCATCGTCAAGCTCACCATGGCCATTATCGTAGTGTCCGTCGCTCGCCTCGGTGCCACGAAAGTTGAATCGCAGGGACACGAAGCCCATGCGCACGAACGATCGCGCCAACGTGTACACAACCTTATTGTGCATAGTGCCACCGTGCTGCGGGTGCGGATGACAGACAACCACGGCCCCGGCAGATGGAATATCTGCGGGTGTATCGATGGTTGCTTCGAGTCGGCCGGCGGGGCCTTCGATGAACCGTCTGTCGGACTTGGGCGCTTTGTTCATACTGGTTTCGCTCGCAGCTGGCCTAGATAGAGGTAATTGCTGTAAAATTATGGCTTTATGCAACTCTTGACCGGCTCAGTAACGAAAGCCAGTGGTGTCTTGATGAATGGCAATATCGACCTTGAAGCGCGTTACTGTGCCCAAAACTACCTGCCCTTGCCAGTAGTGATCACGCGCGCAAAGGGTGTGCACGTGTGGGACGATGCCGGCAAGAAATACCTCGACATGATGAGCGCCTATTCGGCGGTCAGCCACGGCCACGCCGATCCACGCCTTGTACGACTCGTGATT
>JADFKA010000190.1 GCA_022565135.1 Pseudomonadota bacterium | reverse complement strand
CAATGGAGCGCATGGAGCGGGCTTTCGATGACTGGAAAGCAGGCACATGGTCAAAAGATCCGTACATCGACATGCTGATTCCGACCTTGACCGATCCGACGATGGCGCCGCCCGGCAAACACTTCATGAGCTGCTTCGTGCAGTATTGTCCGTACCAGATTGACGGTCGTGCATGGACAGAACCGGAACGCGAGGCGTTCGGCCAGACAGTCATCGATCAGATCGCGAATTACAGCCCGGACTTCAAGAGCCTGATCCTGCATTACGAGGTTCGCACACCCGAAGACATCGAAAACCAAATCGGAATTACCGAAGGCAATATCTTTCATGGTGAACTGACGATGGACCAGTTGCTGTTCAATCGACCGGTGCCGGGCTACGCCCAGTATCGTACGCCGGTGTTGGGCCTTTACATGTGCGGTTCAAGCACTCACCCGGGAGGCGGCGTCATGTCGGCGCCGGGAGCGAATGCGGCGCGGGAAATCCTCGCCGACCTTAGACGTACGAACACAGTTCCAGAGAATTTCGGCGATGACTGATAAATATGATGCGATTGTTGTTGGGGGCGGGCACAACGGTCTGGTTTGCTCGGCACTGTTGGCGAAGACCGGCAAGAGCGTGCTGGTACTTGAAGCCAACGATCAGGTTGGCGGTGCGGCGATTACCCGTGAGTTCGCCGATGGCTTCTCGGTATCCGCGTGCGCACACCTGCTGTATCAATTACAGCCAAGCGTTCGCAAGGACCTGAAACTGAAGCCGCAGCTGGTGGCGGAAGACATGACCACGATTGCGCTTGACGAAGATGGTGAACACGTTCGCCTGTCTGGAAATTCCGTCACCGGCGTCAGCGACGACGACGCGAGCAGTTATCGCGCATTTCACAAGCGTATGGTGCGTTTTGCAGGCTTGCTAAATACCTATTTCAACAAGGCGCCACCACGACTTGGCCCGATGGACATATCCAATTTGATTCTGTTGGGGCGATTAGGTCTCGACGTCAGACTGCTGGGCAAGAAAGAGATGCAAGAGTTCTTGCGCCTGATATTCATGAACATCAACGATGAAGTGGTCGAGCGATTTGAGAATCCCTTGCTCAAGGGGGCGGTGAGTCTGGACGCGGTACTCGGTACACACCTTGGACCGCGGTCGCCGAATACGATCATGACCTATTTGTATCGTTTGGCTGGTGATGGTGGACGGGTCGCGTTACCGGCAGGTGGTATGGGGACGGTAAGCGATGAGCTGGCGCAGGTTGCAAGATCCGCAGGGGTCACAATTCGTACGGGCATGCCCGTCAAGCGCATCATCGTCGACAATGGCCGCGTTGCCGGCGTTGAAACCGAAAGCGGCGAACGGTTTGACAGCATGACCGTCGTGTCCAACGCAGATCCCAAACGGACATTGCTGGATCTCGTCGGCGCGCAGCATATCGAAGCCAGATTCACGCACCGCATTAGCCAAATACGCATGCGTGGCAATGCTGCGAAATTGCACCTGGCGCTTGATGGCTTGCCCACAATTGCCGGACTGACGCAGGACGATTTCGCCGAGCGGCTGGTCATCGCGCCTGACGAACATTACGTGGAACGCGCCTTCAACCCCGCCAAATATGGACAGAGCTCACCGGAACCGGTTGTCGAGATGACCTTTCCGAGCTGCCGCGATGCATCACTTGCGCCGAGCGGCAAGCACGTCATGTCGGCGATCGTGCAGTACGCGCCTTATGCGCTCAAAGGTGGCTGGACAGATGCGGCAAGGCGCGAATTCGAAGCGGCGACGATCCGAGTGATTGAGCGCTATGCACCTGACATTGCAAAACGGATAACGGCCAGTGAATTGTTGACGCCGGCCGATATTGAAAGCGAATTTCATATCACGGGAGGCCATTGGCATCACGGCGAATTAACAATGGATCAACTGATGTTCGTACGGCCGGTGAGTGGCGCGGCACAATATCGCATGCCAGTCGACGGCTTGTATCTGTGTGGTGCTGGCGCGCATCCGGGCGGTGGCGTCAGCGGTGCCGCTGGACGAAATGCAGCCAGAGCTATTCTCGGACGGGAGCAAGCAGCATGAGCGTGCGGCAGGTGCCACTGGGTCGTCTGCGGACGCCGTTCTACGAGCGGATGGTCAAGCTCGATACGCTCAATACATGGCACGAGTGGAAAGGATATTCGACGCCGGATGCGCTGTACTGTGCTGAAACAGAATACTTTGCGATTCGCAATGCAACGGCCGTGTTCGATTTGACGCCGATGACCAAGTACCGGATCACAGGACCTGATTCCCTGGCCTACCTCAATCGTCTGGTTACGAGAGACATGGCGAAAGTAAAACCGGGGCGCGTGGCTTACGCGGTGTGGTGCGATGACCTCGGGCAGGTGTTGGATGACGGCACGATTTTTCATCTTCGTGAAGGCGAGTACCGGCTTTGTTCTCAAGAACGTCATTACGACTGGTTGATAACGTCGGCATTCGGATTTGACGTAACAGTCACAGAGGAAACGGCAGATATAGCGGGCCTGGCAGTGCAGGGACCAACGTCGTATTCGGTGTTGAGCGCAATGGGGCTCGATGGTCTTGGCGAGCTCAAGGTATTTGGTCTGATGCACTTCGACTTCGAAGGCACGGAACTCATGGTGTCGCGTACGGGATTCACAGGAGACCTCGGTTACGAGCTGTGGATTACCCCCGACAAAGCTGAGGCGCTCTGGGACGCACTGTTTGCAGCTGGTCAAATATTCGGCATTCGCGCAATCGGCGTACACGCACTAGAAATGTCGCGAGTCGAAGCGGGTTATCTGGCCGCCTACCAGGATTTTCTACCGGCCAAGGCGACGGTGCGCAATGGCAGAACTCGTTCGCCGCTGGAGCTCGGACTCGAGTGGCTGGTCGATTTCAAGAAACCGAACTTCAATGGTCGTCGCGCACTGGCGGAGGAAAAACGTCGCGGCTCCACATGGCGCCTCGTGAAGCTCGATATCGAGGGCAATAAGGCGGCACATCACTCCTACATTTACGAGAAGTCGAAAAATAACCGGAAAGAAATCGGATTTATTACGTCGGCTGTCTGGTCACCGATCTGCAAGCAGAATGTCGCGATCGGTACGGTCAAAATGCCACACGGTGCGGCTGGGAGTACTGTCTGGGTCGAGATATATTATCAGCGCGAGATGCACTGGAACCGAGCCATGGCGAAAGCTGTCGTCGTGGACAAACCATTCTGGTTCCCGCCGCGACGCAGCGCCACGCCGCCGGGTCCCTATTAAGAAGCCACTCGTCGCGACGACCAGTGGCTGTTGTCGGTGCTCTGGCGCGCGGACGACAGGTCAACATGCAAGAACTTAAGATTTACCAATCGCTATGGGGTATGGAACTACGCAGCTCGTACGTGCCAGAGCGCAGCAATGACGAGTGTTTCCGCATGGTGGCCGAGGCGGGATTCGACGGCATGTGCATCGATCCCGCCACCGGTGACATTGCCGATCTGCGTCAGCTAGGTCCTCTTTACCGTGACTTTCAGCTTGGCTGTATGGTCAACGCATTTCCCGACGATCCCGATGAAATGCAACCGCTGCTCGAATTTGCGGACGAGCTCGATGCCTGCATGGTTAACGTCATAAGCGGCGTAATGCCAATCAGGCCGGAAGACGCGGTACCGGTCGTGCGGCGCTGGATTCGTGAAACCGAGAAAATGAACGTGAGCTTGTTGTTCGAGACGCATCGCGATGGATTACTTAACGATCTGTTCTTCACCTTGCAGCTCATCGATCTTGTGCCTGAGATGAGGCTGTGTGCTGACCTGTCACATTTTGTTGTCGATC
The DNA here is from genome assembly GCA_022565135.1 of Pseudomonadota bacterium. Taxonomy (GTDB): domain Bacteria; phylum Pseudomonadota; class Gammaproteobacteria; order Steroidobacterales; family Woeseiaceae; genus UBA1847. Next base: position 547 of record JADFKA010000190.1, on the reverse strand, counting down.
GCGAAATGCGTGCACCGACATCGGAGTGCGACCAGGCATATATATCAACAATCCTCGAGCGATCGGACTGTTTCCAGGGTCGCGTCGCGAATCGCGAACAGGTCCAGGTGCAAATAGACTTTCCACAGCATCAGGAGTGGGTGAGCATTTTTCGAAACTGGTGGCAGCAGGGCATGCGATCGTGGCGCCTGCGCAACGCAACTGACGCGGAACTGGTCTTTCTCTGTGAGCTCGGGCCGCCGCCGTATGCCATGACTGACGGCGAGCGGCGGGAATTATCGGACCGCTGGGACGAGTCGCTGAAGATTCGCGACTGGGTCCAGGAAATATGGGCGGATCTCGAAGCCGAAGAAGCTGCTACAGCCGGTCCATAATCTGGTAGTAAAGAACGCCCAGCGCGACGAGTGGTTTGCGAAAAATATGTGCGCCGGGTAATACCAGCGGCTTGAGATCGGCGAATACGTCAAATCGTTCAAACGTGCCCGCGATTGCGTCGGCGAGGATTTGGCCAGCCAGATGCGTCATGTTCACACCGTGGCCCGAATAG
>JADFKA010000189.1 GCA_022565135.1 Pseudomonadota bacterium | reverse complement strand
GTCCAGTTTCCGATGTCGAGGGCGATCATGCTGCCGTCAGGACGAACGTCTTTACCATCCGGCGGCGAGTCTACGGCCGTGGCGGTGAGCTGAATCTGGAACCGTTCGCCCAGCCATGAATAGCCCGCACGGACTTCACCCTGTTCGCGGGGTGTGTCTGCGAAGGAACGAATCTGCGTTGGTTCTTCGGCGACCGACAATCTGCCGCTGAAGTTGTGGTTACCGCGTTGTGTTGCCGCGAGCGCTCTTGTTAGCACGCGTTCCAATGTTCGAACGACGGTGTTGGGTACGACGGTATCGCTCGCTTTGAAGGACTCGAGATCGGCGCGAATTGCGTCCCACGATAACGGCCAGGTGGTAACCGGTCCCGAGATGACGCCGTAGTCCGCGAGCACCTGTATGTCGTGACGCAAGCCGATGTCACCGGGGGCGGCTATCGGGGCGGCCCAGGATCCCGAATTCAGCAGCAAGAGTGCAGTGAGTAAGCTAACTTGGGCGGCGCGAATCATTCGGGAATTGTCGCCTGCATAGCGGCCTCCTACAAGAGGGACGGCCACTTTCCACAGGGTCGGTATGTCGTGACAACGATAATTGACGTCAAACGGGCAGATTTGACGTTGGCTTGATGGGTTGTCCTCTGGCGATGCTCATCGCATGTTTCGAATGCCGAACATAGCCCGAACTACTTGTATAAATGTATCCGATTAGATACATTCAGGGACTGTGAACACGGTGCTCCGCTTGCTAGGTGACGGAGTCTCAGAAATGCGAATCCATTTTGGACCTGGCTACAGGGTCTACTTCTGTCGCAAGGTTGAAGCAGTAATTGTTTTACTTCTTGGGGGCACAAAAGGGACGCAGCGTCGCGATCTTGTCAGAGCTAAAGCATTAGCAAAGAAACTATGAGGAACTAAAATTTGAGCAGCCGCACAACACCACGTCTGACATCCTTCGACGCCAGTGATTATCTCGACAATGAGGAAACCATTGCTGAGTATCTGACGGCCGCACTCGAAAATCCTGATGAGGACGCATTCTTGATGGCCCTTCGCGACGTTGCCAAGGTCCGCGGTATTGCGAATGTTGCCGCTAAGGCTGGAGTAGGCAGAGAGAGTCTCTACAAGACATTGAAGTCAGGCTCAAAGCCGCGCTTCGATACCGTGCGACGACTGTTGGCGGCGCTGAGCGTAAAGTTTGATGTTTCATCAACACGGAAACGTGTCGGATAGACAGCGGGTAGACGGATAAACGATCAATTGGTGAGACAGATTGTATGGCTAAATTTGCACCCATTCATCCAGGCGAAATATTGCGAACCGAATTTCTCGATGAGCTCGGGATTTCTCCCTACTCGCTTGCAAAGAACACCGGCATCGACAAGGGCAATTTGTCGAGGATCATTAACGGCAAGTCCGCTATTTCAGCCGACACCGCTCTGCGCCTTGGCCGGTTTTTTGGCACATCTCCGGATTCATGGATGAATTTACAATGCCACTACGATCTGGAAGTAGCAAAGGACCGTGGTTTGCGACGAATTGAACGGGAGGTGCGTCCCTACGAATCAGTGGTAGAAAATTAGCCCCATTGTGGTCGCGCGCAGGGCGCGCTCCCGTCAAGCGGGATCGAGATCCTACAGGCGGGCGAGTTTCTTGCCGATCTCGGTGAGTAACTGACCGTCGTGATCGCAGTGACGCTCCGACTCCGGCAGCTCATGAATGACATCGATGCGTATCAGTTCGACCGTTACACAACTGATGGTGCGAAATTGTACGCGAACCCGATAAGAATTACGTATGCGCGGTCTCGTTTCGCTTCGCCAACAACTCGTGCGCACGAATCAGCTTCAAGCGATGCAGGCGATGCGATTTCGCAATCATGCGGATTATCCGGCGCTGCGACAATCCGAGTACAGACCAGGCAGCGAACATGATGTGGTCTGGCACACCAGCATAATAGCCGGATATCCCGATGGCGGCATAGAGCATCTGAAGGCCGACGATAATTCCGAGCCTTTGCCTGACTCTGAAACCGCCGCGTCTAAGCGTGTGGTGGAAGTGATCACGGCCGGGAGTGAACGGCGATTTCCCTTTGAGGCTTCGACGGACAAAACACGTCAGACAATCGAAAATGGGCAAAGCCGCGAACCACAGGCAATGAACCGGAGAAATCACACGTTCCGCACCCTGTGAGATACCGATGGTTAGCCACACAATCGCCAATCCAAGCAGGGTGCTACCGGCGTCACCCATGAACGATCGCTGCGAACGATTCCACTTGACGGGAAAATTAAACAGGAGGAATCCAACAATGGACGCCACAACCGTCAATGCAGCGATACCAAACACACTATCGAGGCCCGCCACAACAGACACCGCGACCAAGGCCACGATAGCCAGTGAACCGGCGAGCCCGTCAATTCCATCGACGAGATTGTAGGCATTGATCATCGTGAGTGAAACGACCAGCGTAAATATCACAGAAAACCGCCCCATTGAAATCACACCGGTACCAAACGGGTCGCCGATATCAGCAAGCTGGAGAGTGCCGCCATATATCATGATAAGAACAACTGCGATCTGGGCGATGACTCGTGCAGAGGGCGGCAAAGTAATGCCGTCGTCGATCGCACCGACAAGAACGAGCAAGAGCCCGGCAACAAGCGCGCTTAGAAAGCCGACGGTAGGCAGTCCGAGCAGAAGCGCGCCCGTGGCCATGCCAGCGAACATGGCGATACCACCGATTATCGGGATATTGCCATTATGCAGCTTGCGACCACCGGGTCGGTCGACCAAGCCAATTTTCACCGCGAGCGGGTGAAGAGTAAGCATGAACGCCACTGTCACGACGAACGCGACTGTCATTGCAGGTACAAGAGCTTGGATCCACATTTTCTTTCTTCTTCTTGCCGTGTCTTTGAATTATAGTTGTTTTTAACGCGAGTATTTTCATGCGGTTGACCAACAATGGGAGATTGTAGGGCAAGTTCACCGTAAATGGTAGTCTTGCCCCATTTATACTTAGTCTAAAAGAAAATCAAGGACATGATCGGGAGAAGACAGGAGACAAACCACCGCCTGCTCATCGTTGTTCGTATTGATCCTCAATCCAGTCACGGTAGCTGTCATCCAGTATCGCCCGCCACCAGGCTTCATTCTCTAACATCCAGGTTACAGTTCTGCGTAATCCCGAATCGAAATCATGGCTTGGCGTGAAGCCCAATTCATTCTCGATGCGGCTCGCGTCGATCGCATAGCGCCAGTCATGGCCCGGTCTGTCTTTGACCATAGTAATTAGCGACGCTGTTGCTGAGCCTCCGACAGAAGGTGCGTGCGGAAACCGCTCTGCCAGCTCGCTATTGTCAGAGAACACAGCATCGATAGTTGCGCATAGGGTCTTGACGATGTCGAGATTCGAGTGCTCCTCATTACCACCGATATTATACGTCTCGCCAACAGTGCCTTTCTTGATGACAAGATCAATGCCACGGACATGATCCTCAACGTACAACCAATCACGAATATTGGAGCCATCTCCGTACACTGGCAGTGACTTGCCATCCAGGGCGTTAACGATCATCAGCGGAATGAGTTTTTCGGGAAATTGGTACGGCCCGTAGTTGTTTGAACAATTACTGGTCGAAACCTGCAAGCCATAAGTATGGTGGTAGGCACGCACAAGGTGATCTGATGCTGCTTTACTCGCCGAGTATGGTGAACTCGGTGCATATGGCGTCGATTCATTAAAACCTGGATCAGTCGGCCCAAGAGAGCCGTACACTTCATCGGTTGAGACATGATGAAACCGATGGCTCATCGGTGCACTGTCACTGTCCAACCATACACTGCGAGCAGCCTGTAGCAGATTGTGAGTTCCAACAATGTTTGTGTCGATGAAAGCGGCAGGCCCTGATATCGATCGATCAACATGGGATTCCGCAGCGAAATGCACGATTGTGTCGATCTGTTCTTCACGCAGTAATGCCGCCACCGCATCCTGATCGACGATGTCGCCTCTGACGAATCGATATTGTTCGTGGTCTGAAACCGGCTGCAGACTCGCCAGATTACCGGCATACGTCAGCGCATCCAGAACCACGATTCGGTCTTGTGGATATTGCTTCGCCCAGTACTGCACGAAATTGGCGCCAATGAATCCAGCACCGCCGGTAACGAGTAGATTGGCCATTTATTCTGTCAATCCTTTGAGCATTTGATGAAGATTGCTGCGCCAGTGCGCCGGTTGAATATTAATCGCGTCGTGCGTCGCCGAACAGTCCAACACGCTGTATGCCGGCCGCTTGGCGGCTGTTGGGTATTCCGCCGTCATTATCGCGTGAATGGGGATTGCCTTGTCCAACATACTCAAGGACAGCGCCTCCTCCTGAATGGCAATCGCGAATTCCTGCCAGCTT
>JADFKA010000188.1 GCA_022565135.1 Pseudomonadota bacterium | reverse complement strand
TCCACCACACCATGACGAGATGCTGTTCATCATTCAGCACCAGGTGGCCGAACTCTGGATCAAGCTGCTGATACACGAAGTTGCCCGCGCGATCGATTATCTGCGCGATGATCGCCTGTCGCAGGCAGTCAAAAATCTCTCCAGAGTGCGCCATATACAGAGCCAGCTATACGGGCAGTGGAAGGTGCTGGACACGCTGACACCCAGCGAGTACTCGGAGTTTCGACACGTATTCGGCAAAGCATCGGGCCTGCAGTCACCGCAGTACCGCATTCTCGAATTCATGCTCGGTAACAAGAGCCGCTCGACGCTCACCGTTTATGAGCACCAGACTGAATGGTACGCCCGGCTCGTCACCGTGCTCGAAGCCCCAAGTCTTTACGAGGAGTTCCTCATGTATCTGGCGCGCATGGCATTGCCAGTGCCGGCAGCGGCGCTCGAGCGGGATTTCAGTTGTATGCGCGATGAGGATGACGGCGTAGTCGCCGTGCTACGGATAATCTATGAGGACCGGGACAAGTACTGGGTAGAGTATGAGATGTGCGAGGCGCTCATGGATATCGCGAATAATTTCCAATTCTGGCGATTCCATCACCTGAAGACCGTGGAGCGCATCATTGGCCACAAACGCGGTACAGGCGGTTCGTCGGGCGTCTCGTTTCTCAAGCAGGCGATCGAGATCGAGTTTTTCCCTGAATTGATCAGGGTGCGCACCGAGCTCGGCGAATAGCTGGGTGCTGCTTTTACTTTGGGCCGCCAAGCAGACGCGATTTGGCGAGCAGGCGCTCCACGACAATGTTGAATATTTCGCAATCTTCTTCGCTGATTCCATGCAGGAGATCGCGTTCAAACTGCAGCGCGAGCGGCGCGATGTCATTGTGTACCTTCCGGCCTTCATCAGACAGGTTCAAAATCGAACGGCGACGGTCGGTGTCCGCAAACTGACGGTCGATACGACCGTTCTTGACCAGTTTCGTAACTGCGCGGCTGACGGCCACCTTGTCCATCATTGTTCGTTCCGCAACCTCAACCGCGGACAGCCCGGGAAATCGCCCAAGAATGGCGATTACGCGCCATTCCGGAATCGACAGGTTAAATCGCTGGTCGTAAACGCGAGCGATGGTCGTGCTGATTGTGTGTGACAGGACGGACATCCGGTACGGCAGGAAGTCTTCGAGAATCAATTCATCTTTCATGGCGATCATGCCCTGCTGCTAAGGTGTAGGAGCCCGTCATACGGGCGATTGTCGGAGTAGATCGCGATCTTACAGCGGCCAGTCAACAGTATCGACAATGCAAAGCGCATACAAGGCTAAGCCAGATGCGGCGCGGCGAGATAGTGGGTTGATTGCATCTCGACGAGACGGCTGATGGTGCGATCGAATTCGGCGGCGAGTTTATTGCCTGCATATAGTGAGTCGACATCCACGGCAGCAGATACGATCAGTTTGACGCGGCGGTCGTAAAACTCATCCACGAGCGCGACGAATCGGCGCGCCTGATTTTCGAGTGCATGATCGAACCTGGGGATGCCTGACACAATGACCGTCGGATACCATCGGGCAATCTCTATATAGTCATTCTGACTGCGAGGGCCATCGCAAAGTTCGGTAAAGTTGAACCAGGCAATGCCTTTGGCGCACAAATGAGCACGAATGTCGCGACCGTTGATTTCGAGCATGCGGTCACTGGCAATCTGGGTCGATGCAGACTCATCAAAGAAATGCTGCAACTTGGCGCATGCAAGGTCGTCATCAGGAGTCAGATAAGTTCCGGCCTGTTGCAGCAAACGTAAACGGTAGTCAACATCGCCGCCGATATGGACGACCTGAGTAAACGTCTTTAACAGCTCAATTGCGGGCAAAAAGCGCTGTCGTTGCAGGCCGTCATCGTATAGTTCATCCGGCGGCGTATTGGACGTTGTGACGAGCGTCACTCCGCGCCTGAAAAGGCCGTCGAGCAATCTCGCCAATATCATCGCATCGCCGATGTCACTGACATAAAATTCATCGAAGCACAGCACACGTGTCTCGGCCGCAATGTCCTGTGCAACCTGCTCGAGAGGATCTTCGATGTCATCGAGTCTGTTCAGGCGTGCGTGCACATCCTGCATCATGCGGTGAAAGTGAACTCGTTTTTTTGCATCGATCTCGAGAGTTTCAAAAAACAAATCCATCAGGAATGTCTTGCCGCGACCAACGCCTCCCCAGACATACAGACCCTTTTCGCCAAATGTGTCTTTGTTCGCGGCACGATTGAAGAAGCCGAAGAAACGCTTTCGACGCGGTCGACGTCTGAGCAACCGACGTTGCAAGTTCTCGAGTAAAGCAACGATCGTATCCTGGGCGGCATCACGCTCGTGGCCTTCCCGTTGGAGGTTGTCTGCGTAGGCCTCGCGAATATTCAAATTTCTGGTTATCCTCTGTGGCGTCGCAGCATCCTGCAGGCGGAGTGACAATACTATGACAGCAGAACGTGAGTCGATGGAATTCGATGTGGTCATCGTGGGTGGCGGCCCGTCGGGACTCGCTGCTGCGTGTCGCCTGATGCAACTCGATGCTGATTTGTCCGTCGTCGTGCTTGAGAAAGGTTCCGAAATCGGGGCGCACATTTTATCCGGCAATGTGTTCGAGCCAACAGGGCTCAACGAGTTGTTTCCCGATTGGCAGGACAAGGGCGCGCCGGTCACGACTCCCATCACAGGCGATCACGTCCACTTTCTGCTCAGCGAGTCGAAGTCGATCCGTGTTCCCGCGCTGTTCGTGCCACGTCCTATGCATAACAAGGGTAACTACATCATCAGCCTGGGCGGGCTGTGCCAGTGGCTCGGCGAGCAGGCCGAGGCAATGGGAGTCAACGTATTTCCGGGATTCGCGGCAGCCGAAGTTCTCTATGACAACGAGGGCCGCGTGACAGGTGTTGCGACAAGCGACATGGGCATTGCCAAAGATGGACAGCAGAAGGCGGGCTATCAGCCTGGATATGAGTTGCTGGGCAAGTACACGATTTTTGCCGAAGGCTGCCACGGCAATCTTGGGCAACAACTGATGCAACGCTTTGATCTGCGACAGAATGCAGACCCACAGCATTACGGCATTGGCCTCAAGGAAATTTGGGAGATCGATGCTGAAAAACATGACGCAGGGCTGGTCGTGCACACGGCCGGTTGGCCGCTCGACAATCACACCGAGGGCGGTGGATTTCTTTATCACGCGGCAGACAACCGGGTGTTCCTGGGGCTCATCATTGCGCTCAATTACCAGAATCCTCACCTGTCGACGTTCGAGGAATTTCAACGTTGGAAGCAACATCCGAAAATTCGACAATACCTCGAGGGCGGCAAACGCATCTCCTATGGCGCGCGAGCCGTTAACAAGGGTGGTTTGCAGTCCTTACCCAAGCTCGTGTTTCCGGGCGGCATGCTGGTCGGCTGCGACGCAGGATTTCTCAATGGTGTGAAAATCAAAGGTGCACATACGGCCATCAAAACGGGGATGCTCGCGGCCGAAAGCGTGCAGCGCGCTTTATCTTCAGGCGATGCCGGTCAAGCGGTGCTCGAAGACTACGAGGAAAATGTCAAAGCGTCCTGGGTCTACAAAGAACTCCACAGCGGGCGTAATTTCGGGCCCGGACTCGCCAAATTCGGTACGTTTCTTGGTGCGGCATTCACGTTCATCGACCAGAATATTTTCTTCGGCAAGCTGCCATTTACGTGGCACAACAAGATGCCCGATCACGAAATGCTTACTAAAGCGAGCGATGCCGCTGTGATCGAATATCCAAAGCCCGATGGTGTCATCAGTTTCGATCTGAATTCGTCGTTGTTCCTGTCGAGCACAAACCACGAAGAAGACCAGCCCGTGCACCTGACGCTCAGGGATGATTCCGTGCCGGTCGCTTACAACCTGCCCATGTTTGACGAACCGGCGCAACGATACTGTCCGGCTGGCGTGTACGAGATTGTCGAAGAGAGCGGCCAGAAAGTCTTTCGCATCAATGCGCAAAATTGCGTGCACTGCAAGACCTGCGACATCAAGGACCCGACGCAAAATATCGTCTGGACCGTACCCGAGGGCGGCGGCGGCCCGAATTACACCGGCATGTAATTTGGGAAGGCCGGCGGACGGGGTGTTTGTCGACCGAAGTAAAGCGCAACCCGGAGTGCCGGCCGAGCGGCGACTATTTTGGCTGCATACGTATGGCGCCGTCGACGCGGATCGTTTCGCCATTGACCATGGTGGTGCTGTAGATGAACGCGGCCGTGTCCGCGTATTCTTCGGGTCTGCCGAGTCGCGGCGGAAACGGTATCTGCCGGGCCAACGACTCCTGCACTGCATCCGGCATGCCGGCGACCATCGGTGTCAGGAATATTCCGGGGGCGATCGTGTTGACTCGAATGCCGAATTGGGCGAAT
>JADFKA010000187.1 GCA_022565135.1 Pseudomonadota bacterium | reverse complement strand
CACCATGAAAACGTGGCGCGTCGACGATTTACTGATACTCGCGGACGCCTTGGCATCGGCGGACCTGTACTCGTTTAACGCGAGGCGCACGTTCGCCCAGTTGGAAGCTGGCGAGATTACGCCACAACAAGCGGCTGCTATAATCTCCCGCTATGACCGACAACGAGTATCGGCAACACCTGATCGAGACCTATGAGGAACTCTCGTTGGCGTACGCGCGAACGCTCGTTACGCTTGCAGGCGGCGCATTGGGTCTGTCGCTAACCTTCGCCAAGGAAATCATTGGATCATCGGGCGGAGAGTGTCGCTGGATTCTGGTCACTGCTTGGGGTTTATGGACTGTTGCGCTCACGTCAGTGTTGATCGGGTTTTATTGCGGCCGTGAGGCGGCGAGATATGCTCGCGAGCAATACGACGATGGCAAGCTCACCGGTGAGAACAAGGAAACGCCCGGCGGTAAGTGGACGGGCGTGACACATAAAGCAGGACTGATCGGCCTTGTCACATTTGTGTTCGGCGTGGCCGCTTTCGTTATTTACGTTTCGAAGACATTAGGGTGAAATATGAGTAGCAAAAAAGTCGTACAACGACCTACCCCAAAAAAGCCGGCAAGAAAGAAAGTCCGGATACAGAAAGACTACAAGCGCGATCCGTCCATGTTCGCGCCGACCCCTCCCGCAGAATCGCCCACGAAACCAAAACCAAGTCCGGGCGACGGCACGTCGAAGAAAAGCGAGAGCTAATCTCAGACACAAAAAAAAAGCCCGACGCGAACGCCGGGCCAGTGGTCATACCTTGATACCTTGTGACGCTTACGCCGCTAGCTGTGCATCATAGACTATCGACAGGTCCTGATTCGTATGGCGCCATCTAAGTAGCAAGTCGCCGTTTCCGTAATCAACAACAACAGACAAAAAGCACTCGCGAAGTGCCGCATTCGCCGCCGCAATATCTAATGAATTCATCGAAAGAACATCGCTCAAACGCGAGGCGCGATTCGCGACTAGCTTTGATTCGGACTGCGATGCGCGCTCGCGCAACACTTCCATTTCGGCGCGCATTTCATCACATTCGCTTTCGAGTTTGCGCACCCTGCGCTCAATTGCAGCGCTGGGTTCTCTCGCGAGCACGCTTATCAAGGATTCGAGATTACGACTAGATTCAAACCAAACGCGGTCCAAGTCGTCAATCTCTTGTTGCAGATTCGGATCACGGGCCGGCACAACGCGCACAAAAACGTCTGCGTTGCGCGTTAGCGATTCTTCGACAATATCAAGCGGCACGCTTGTGTACGTGCAAAATTGTGATCCGTCGAGGTCGCGGGCGCCGGATTTGGCGGCCGTGCAAACTAGCTTTGGTTTGCCTCCTTTCTTGCCGCTACCCTTCATTACACGCGTCATCGTCGCGCCACACTTGGGACACTTCGCAAGCGCTGCAAGGATATTTCGCACCTCACCATTACGCGCTTTTGTTTTGCCACTCGATTTTAGAAGAGCTTGAGCGCGTTTCCACTTCTCAACGTCAATTGCTTTTGGGTAGTAATCACGTACAGGATCGAGGGGAACTCGCATTCCGTCTCGGAGTTCATGCGGTACATACGCGCCGACAACGGCAGGATTATTGAGAATTTTTTGGACGTACGATTTGTGCCAGCGTTCGGCCCGTCCGAATGTTTCCACGTTATCTTCATTCAGGCCGCGCGCAATCGCTTCTTTTCCACGACCGGCTAGGAACTCGTCAAAGATGCGTCTAATGATTTCTGTACGCTTCGGAATCAACTCGGGTTCCGACCATTCTTTATCGCCGGTTTTTTCAATGCGAATCCAGCCGGGCGCTCGGATCGTGAGCGGCATTTCTGCGGCTCTTTTTCGTTTATTCTTCCAAGCTTCATGGATTCGGCGGCCTTTCGTGCGACTCTCTTCATGTCCGCGAATCAGAAGCAGAACGGCCATTATGAAGTCCATGCCGTCGAGGCTTTCGACCGTGTACCGCTTGCCATCATTGAGTGTAACCACGTCGACGCCAGCTTCTACGATATCTTCGAGTACACGCACAGCCTTCCGGGCTGTACGGCGGCTGATTCGGTCGAGCGCTTCGACCAGTAAAATTGAACCGGGTTTGATATCGCCAACTTCTACAGCGTCTAAGAACGCGCGAAGCGCGCCCGTATCGACGTTCTTACCACGATACGCCGATATGCCAAGGTCACGGAAGGTTAGCTTTGTGTCGAGTTCTAAGCCGTTTTGTTCGGCATATTTGGCCGCCATTTCGGATTGACGGCGGAAGCTATCGCCGGCAGCTTGCTCCGGCGTTGAAAAGCGCAAGTACGAGTAGGCTATAGGTGGCTTTGTTTTCGCCATTGTCGATTTCTCCCGGTAGGGATGTATTCGACAGCATCGCAGGGTGGGGGTTCAATGTAAATAACATTCTGTTCATTGGGCCACCGGGAACGGGCAAGAGCATGTTGGCGCGGCGGCTGCCGGGCATTCTTCCGCCGATGTCGGAGCCAGAAGCGCTGGAAACCGCCGCAGTTAATTCAGTGTTGGGGCGACCGCTGGACATCAAGCACTGGCGCAGACGCCCATTCCGTTCGCCGCACCATACGGCGTCGGCGCCGGCACTCGTGGGCGGCGGTTCCGGCCCACATCCGGGTGAAGTGTCTCGGGCTCACAACGGTGTGTTGTTTCTCGACGAGTTGCCTGAATTCAATCGCAATGTCCTCGAGGTACTCCGTGAGCCGCTTGAAGCAGGCGTCATAACCATCGCAAGAGCCGAGCGACACGCTGACTTTCCGGCCAATTTTCAACTTGTTGCCGCGATGAACCCATGCCCTTGCGGTTTTCTGGGCGACCGTTCGGGAGAGTGCGGTTGCAGTGCTGAGCGTGTTGCAAACTACCGCAGCAAAATTTCGGGACCACTTCTCGATCGTATCGACCTGCATGTCATGGTCGGGCGGCCGGCAAAAGAAGCGTTGCGCTCGAACGAGACCAGCGGTGAGACGAGCGCAACCGTCGCTCGCAGAGTCAGCCGTAGCAGGTCAAGGCAACTCGTGCGCAGCGGTGTGTGCAATGCGCGCCTTGACGGTGCAGCGCTTGAGACGCATTGCAAGCTGTCCGAGGAGTGCCTGGCGTTATTAGAGCAAGCAGTAGATCAATTCAACCTTTCGGCGCGAAGTTACCAGCGAATACGGCGCGTGGCGCGAACGATCGCCGACCTTGCGGAGGTAGATACGATAACGCCCCCACAACTTGCGGAGGCGCTGGCATTGCGTCAATTGGATCGTCGATAAATTGATGGGGCTCCTAGGTCGCTTCGCCAAGCATGTAATCGACGGCACTGTGTATCTCCCGGTCCGACAGATCAATTCGACCGCCTTTCGGTGGCATGTAGCCCATTGAGCCTGTGAAGCCGTTTATGGCATGATTTTTCAGTACCGCAATACCCTGGGCGATGCGCGGCCCCCAGGCATCGGCGTCACCCAGAATCGGTGCGCCACCAATACCAGCGCCATGACAAGCCAGGCAGGCGGTGTTGTAAACCTGCGGGCCGGACATCGCAGTTACAACCGGCTCGGGCTCTACGGCTGTCTCCACAGTCGGCGCTTGCAGTTCGTCGCCTGGCAGGTACACCTGACCCAAAGGACGAATGCGTGCGGCGACTGCGGCCTGATATTCGTCAGCATCCTGCAGGTCGGTGTCCTGTGAGGGATCCGACGTACTAATCGCCACCACGAGGATCCCCACTGCAGCGACAAGCAGGCCGCCAATTACGAGCGAATATGTATCGAAAAACTTTTTGTCCCGACTCAATTTTATACTCCGGTCATCGGCAAACGATTATATAACAAGTGCATGATGAGGAGTGCAGTCAGTCATGCACCTTGCGTGTAGAATAGCGGCCCGTTAGGAGACAGGCGCCCGTAGCTCAGCTGGATAGAGTACTGCCCTCCGAAGGCAGGGGTCACAGGTTCGAATCCTGTCGGGCGCGCTATTTCCTTATTTAAAAACAATAATATACGTAGACTACTTCCACAGTGCTGCTCAGCGAACCATTCAGGGACACATCAGGGACGCGGGTGGCGATAAGAATTCGTAGTGGACAGATTCACATCTGGGGCTGCTGATTAGCCGCACAGAATGTAAAGACCAGCTGAGCAAGCCGCTCATTATCAAAGAGGCGAGAAGGCCGCTCACGAGCGTCTCCCAGCGAATCATGAGCATGCACTCTTAGCGTTCCCTGGTCGAATGAAGGCCCGTACATGGCCAGCGTATAAATAGCCCTTTTAGTGGTAGCGGGGGCGCGATTATCGAATTATATGCAGATCGAGATTGAGCCATTTCCGCTCGTCGCCGAATGTCCGCTTTTCCCGAAAGCGGACGTTCAAGCTGCCCGAAAACTGCTGAAATGAAGGTCCGCTTTCGGCCGAGGCTGCGTCAAAAGA
>JADFKA010000186.1 GCA_022565135.1 Pseudomonadota bacterium | reverse complement strand
ACGATATTTTCGGTGACAGGTACATCAACGTTGGCCGTTGTATCATTTGCGGATCTGGAAATCGCAAGCAGTCGCGCCTGTTTTGTCGCATTGTCAATCAGCTTGCGCAGGGACTCAGGTGTGACCCCGCCGTGCACGATCTGAAAAACTTCCTGGTCGCCGACGAGCGCCTCAACGGCTTCGCCAGAAGACCCGGCAAGCAGAATACCGATAGTATCCGGCGATCGCCTTTTCGCTTCGCGCAATGCATCGAGACCACTCATCCCTGGCAAGTCGTGGGCTGATACAAGAACGTGGATCGAAATCTCTCCGAGTGTACTCAGCGCTTCGCTGCCGCTGGTCGCACAGTGCACGGTATAGCGCTCGTTGAATCCGGTACTTAGATTGTCGAGTGTGCTTTGCTCGCTATGCAGTAGCAATACCTGTGTTTTGAATTTTTCCAGCGACACTCAATATTTCTCCGATGACTTATGTCGAATTACGCGCATGCTCCTTGGCGTGGGGCAGTATATCCTTGTACATAAGGCGAATTGTGGCCTGCGGTCGATCGGTATTCGAATCTGTGACGCGCCGCACAGTCGAAGTGCAAGTACCATCACAATTGGACTTCAGCGATTACCAGAAGTTGGAATATCAGAGTTGGGAAGGAGAATTTTAGCGGCTCTGTCCGCGACTGCGAACCTCATCCGACAGCTCTGCGAGAGCATCATTGAGCGGCAGGATGTGTTGTTTTTTGGAGCCGAGACGGCGGATCGCGACAGTCTGATCGTCGACCTCGCGTTGGCCGATGGCGAGTAATACCGGGACCTTCTGCACGCTGTGTTCGCGAACCTTGTAAGAGATTTTCTCGTTACGCAAGTCGGTCTCGGTACGGAATCCGGCATTCCTGAATTCGCTTGCAACCATCTTCGCGTAGTCATCGGCGTCAGAGGTGATCGTCAAAACACTGATCTGGGTCGGTGCGAGCCACAACGGCAGATGGCCGGCGTGATGCTCGATAAGAATGGCAATAAATCGTTCGAGTGAACCAAATATCGCACGGTGCAAAAGCACTGGAGTGTGCTTGTTACCGTCTTCGCCGATGTACGTGGCGTTTAATCGCCCCGGCAAATTCAGATCGACTTGCAGAGTACCGCATTGCCAATCGCGGCCGATCGCGTCCCGCAATACGAATTCAAGTTTGGGTCCGTAGAACGCGCCTTCACCCGGGTTGTGTGTGTAGTCGAGCCCCGACGCATCAAGAGCCTCCTTTAACGCCGCTTCTGCCTGGTCCCAGACATCATCGTCGCCAACGCGTATATCGGGACGATCGGCATACTTGATGCGCACATCGTCGAAACCGAAATCACTGTAAATACTAAGTATCAGATCGCAAACTGCAATCGTCTCTGCAGTTATTTGTTCAGGAGTACAGAAAATATGTGCGTCGTCTTGTGTAAATGCGCGCACACGCAGCATGCCGTGCAACGCGCCCGACGGTTCGTAGCGGTGCACCTTGCCAAACTCGGCGATTCGACAAGGCAAGTCGCGGTAACTCGTAATGCCCTGCTTGAAAATCTGCACATGACCCGGGCAGTTCATTGGTTTGATAGCGAATTTACGCCCGTCTTCGGTTTCGGTGATAAACATATGCTCGCCAAACGACTCCCAATGACCCGATTTTTCCCACAGTGTACGATCCATCAGTTCAGGAGTATTAACTTCCATATAGCCTGCTTCGTTCTGGCGTTGTCGCATGTAATCGACGAGGGTCAGAAACAATGCCCAGCCTTTCGCATGCCAGAATACGGCACCGGGCGCTTCTTCTTGAAAATGAAACAGATCCATTACTCGCCCAAGGCGTCGGTGGTCGCGTTTTTCGGCCTCCTCGAGCATGTGCAAGTGTTTTCGCAATTGCTTTTCGTTGGACCAGGCCGTGCCGTATACACGTTGAAGCATTGCATTGCGCGAATCACCGCGCCAGTAGGCGCCAGAAACACGAGTGAGCTTAAAGGCCTTGCCGAGCTTGCCCGTGGACGGCAGATGAGGGCCGCGACAGAGGTCAACAAATTCACCCTGGCGGTACAGGCTCAACGCTTCGTCTGACGGGATGCCTTCGATAATCTCAGCCTTGTACTCTTCGCCGATACTGCGAAAAAATTCGATGGCTTTGCTGCGTTCCCAAATTTCTCGTAAAATCGGCTCGTCACGGTCGACGATCTGCTTCATTCGTGCTTCGATCACATCGAGGTCATCCTCGGTAAACGCTTCCTCGCGAGCGAAGTCGTAATAAAAACCGTTCTCAATTGCTGGCCCGATCGTAACCTGGGTGTCCGGCCAAAGTTCCTGGACGGCCTCAGCGAGTATATGTGCGGCATCATGCCGAAGCAGCTCCAAACCGTCGTCGGAATCTCGTGTAACGATCGCGACCACCGCATCGGCGTCAATGTTGCGAGTCAGGTCAATGAGCTCGCCATCAACTCGAACGGCCACGGCGTCGCGCGCTAGGCTCTTGCCGATGCTGGCGGCGATTTCGGCACCCGAGGTGGCGGCGTCGTACTGCCGGACGGAGCCGTCAGGTAGAGTAATTTTTGGCATGGTATGGTCTTGCTAACAAACTGATTGAGAGCCTGCGGGCACGGCGCGCTATTGTACAGAAGTTGAGCGCGGTAAACTCAAAGCTTAACCGACTGCTAATATGAATGGACTCGAGCAACATAAGCCACTCACCGAGCACGACCACGCTGGCTGTATCGAAGACGCCATGGCGACGGCCGAGCTGCTCTGCCGGGACTCGGGATTGAGATTCACAGCGTTGCGACGTCACGTGCTCGCGCTGGTTTGGGAGAGTCACAAGCCGATCGGCGCCTATGACATCCTTGCCGGGCTCCGCGGCGAAGGCAGGCGCGCAGCGCCACCCACCGTTTATCGTGCGCTCGAATTCCTGATCGAAGCCGGCCTCGTGCATCGGCTCGATTCGCTCAATGCTTTTATCGGTTGCCCGGATCCCGCGCGGATGCACACGGGCCAGTTCCTGATCTGCCGCGATTGCCGCACGGTCACCGAACTTGCCGATAGCGATATTGAGGAGCTTGTCGCAGAGAAAGCCAGACAGCGCGGATTCACCGCCGTACGGCAGATTCTCGAAATCGAAGGACTTTGTAAACGTTGCAGTTTATGCTCCTAACGTGCGTAAAATAGCGCTCCCTGATTCGGTCAATCGGCAACACATGAGCGCAGCACCACCGCGGGACTTTATCCGTCAGATCATTCACGATGACCTCGAGTCGGGCAAGCACAGTGAAATTGTGACCCGGTTTCCACCGGAGCCTAATGGCTACCTGCATGTCGGTCACGTCAGTTCGATTTGCCTGAATTTCGGTGCCGCCGGGGAGACTGGCGGCAAGACGTTTTTGCGATTCGATGACACGAACCCGGGCAAGGAGAGCGAAGAATTCATGCGGGCGATCGAACGCGACGTCCACTGGCTTGGGTTCAGCTGGGATGATCGCCTGACGCATGCCTCGGACTACTTCGATCAACTCTACGATGCCGCCAAAAAACTGATTGAATTGGGTGTTGCCTATGTCGACAGTCTCAGTGCCGACGAAATACGTGAATATCGCGGCACGCTGATCGAGCCAGGCAGGGACAGCCCACATCGAGCTCGAAGCGTCGAGGAAAACCTCGAATTATTTCGACGCATGCGCAACGGAGATTTTGCCGATGGCGAACATGTTTTGCGCGCGAAGATCGATATGGCGTCACCGAATATCAATTTGCGTGATCCTGCCTTGTACCGCATTCGACATGTCCACCATCAACGCACCGGAGACAAGTGGTGTATCTATCCGATGTACGATTTTGCGCACACTCTATCCGACGCATTTGAAGGCGTTACCCACTCCCTGTGCACGCTCGAGTTTGAAGATCATCGGCCACTCTATGACTGGTTTCTCGACCAGCTGCAACCGACCAGTCGGCCGCGACAAATCGAATTCTCGCGGCTGAATCTTGCCTACACGATTACGAGCAAGCGCAAGCTCAGCACGTTGATCGAAGCTGGCGTCGTGACAGGCTGGGATGATCCGCGCATGCCGACGATAGCGGGCATGCGTCGGCGCGGCTATCCGGCGGCAGCGTTGCGTAATTTCGTCATGCGTGGAGGGGTTACCAAAAAAGATAAACTCATCGAAATGGCAGTTCTCGAAAACAGTATCCGAGAAGACCTCGGAGAGAATGCCGAACGTCGCATGGCGGTGTTGCGCCCATTAAAAGTCGTGTTGACGAATTACCCGGATGGCCAGGTCGAGATGATGCAGGCACTGAATCACCCGAATCGACCGGAGCTGGGCACGCGAGAAATGCCTTTCTCGCGCACTATCTGGATCGAGCGTGACGACTTTCTCGAGGCAGCTCCGCGCAAATTCTTTCGCCTCAAGCCAGGCGGGGAAGTACGCCTGCGCTTCGGCTACATCATTCGCTGCGATGAAGTC
>JADFKA010000185.1 GCA_022565135.1 Pseudomonadota bacterium | reverse complement strand
AAGATGTCGCACAGGAATGCTTCATCGAACTCACCAGAAGCAAGGGGAAAGTAAGAGGCCCCGTCGGGGGCTGGCTGCATCGCGTGGCAACCCATCACAGTCTCAATCGGCTCAGGCAGAAATCCAGACGTCAACGGCTAGAGAGGAATTTCGCCATGTCGGTCAAGACGAATGCGACGCCCAAGTGGGATGACATCCAAGAGTTTGTCGATGAAGCCCTAGAAGAACTACCCGAAACGGAACGCGATATCTTGGTGGCCCACTTCCTCAGACGCGAAACCTACCAAGACATTGCGACACGCCTCGAGCTCTCGCACAGGCAGATTCACTATGCGGCCCAAAAAGGCCTCCAAAGGCTCAGGAAACACCTACGAAAGCGTGGGATTTCGATCGGTGTTACTGCCTTAGCGTCGTGTCTCTCTACACACACGGCGCACGGAGCGCCAGAGGCGCTACTGAGTTCTCTCGGGCGTCTCGCCATGGCGGGCTTGGAAATCGCCCCGACCCAAACACTTGGCGGCGCCACCGCAGGCGCCGGATCTGCCTATTCGAAAATACTAGGCGCACTGCTGCTCCCGAAAACGATCGCCGGCGGCATCTTGCTCCTCGTAGTCATGATTGTGGCCGCGATTCTAGCGATACCTTCGAGCGAGGGTAGAAGGTCACCGAAACCGACCCCACGCGAACATGCGAATGCTGTACCGGTCGAAACCACCCCTCCTATCGCCTCGACACCCCATCCTTCTGACACGCCGGTCCTGCCCTCAGAACAAGCGTTTCCCAGAGCGGAAGACCCCGTCGCGCCACCCGTCACCGATGATGGCGGGCGTCGCCAGTTCTTTTGACGACGACGCATTTCAGCGTCGCTGATCGCAAGATTGATCTGTTTGTTCCCGGCGTCGATATGCAATGTATCGCCATCTTCAATCAGGGCGATTGGCCCGCCAACCGCGGCTTCGGGCGATACGTGTCCAACCACGAAACCATGACTGCCGCCGGAAAATCGTCCGTCCGTAATCAACGCGACTTCAGCGCCCAGGCCCTTGCCCATAATCGCCGCGGTTGGACTCAGCATCTCGCGCATGCCGGGTCCACCCTTGGGGCCCTCGTAACGAATCACGACAACGTCGCCCGCCACAATTTTATCATCGAGTATCGATTGCAGCGCTGCCTCCTCTGAGTGAAATACCTTGGCCGTGCCCTCGAATTGCATGCCTTCTTTGCCTGTAATTTTGGCCACGGCACCGTCGGGGGCGATGTTGCCGTAAAGAATTGCCAGGTGGCTGTCTGCTTTTATTGGATTGTCGAAGCCACGGATGATGGTCTGCCCGGGCGGATAGTCGGCGACGTCGGCAAGATTTTCGGCAATGGATTTCCCAGTGACGGTGAGGCAATGACCGTGCAACAAGCCGCGGTCGAGCATGCGTTTCATTAGCGGTTGGATTCCACCGATCTCGATTAATTCGGACATCAGGTATTTGCCGCTCGGCTTGAGATCGGCCAGCAACGGTGTCCTCGCACCGATGTCAGTGAAATCATCGATGGTCAGTGGAACGTTTGCTTCACGAGCCATCGCAATGAGGTGCAAAACTGCATTGGTCGAACCGCCGAGCGCAATAACCACTGCAATCGCGTTCTCGAATGCGTCCCGGGTCATGATATCGAGAGGTTTGATGTCGTTACGGATCAGATGCAGGACCGCCGCGCCAGCATTGCGACAATCGGCCACCTTTTGTGCAGATACCGCCTCCTGGGCTGAACTGTTGCCGAGACTCATGCCCAGCGCCTCGATCGCCGAAGCCATCGTATTGGCCGTGTACATGCCACCACAGGCACCCGGTCCTGGTATGGCCGTTCGTTCGACCTCAAGCAGTTCGGCATCGCTGATCTTACCGCTAGAATGCGCGCCAACGGCCTCGAATACCGACACGATGTCGCGGCGCTTCGCGCCCGGCTTTATCGTGCCACCGTATACAAAAATGGCTGGACGATTGAGGCGCGCCATGGCCATGATGCAGGCCGGCATATTCTTGTCACAGCCGCCGATTGCGACGAGACCATCGAACCCTTCTGCACTGGTCACGGCCTCGATTGAGTCGGCGATAATTTCACGCGAGACCAGCGAGTAACGCATGCCTGGCGTGCCCATCGAAATACCGTCCGAAATACTGATCGTGTTGAACACGACAGCTTTGCCGCCAGCTGCATCGGCACTGCTTGCGGTTTCCTCGGCAAGCTCGCGAATATGCATATTGCAGGGAGTCGTCATGCTCCAGGTCGAAGCGATGCCGATCTGTGGGCGCTGAAAATCGTCGTCTGTGAAACCGACCGCACGTAGCATCGCGCGGCCTGGCGCTCGTTCATCGCCGTCAACAACGACGCGCGAATATCGCCGCAGCTCTATGTCTTTCATTGCGATCGCCTTGCATGACCAGCTCGCTGGCTGACGAACTGTCAGCCTGGCAACAGTTTAGCAATGAAATAGGATACAGCGAAGCGCCGTAGCGACAGGCAATAATGGCGCTAGTACTCCGTCAATATCAGCTTGACGGAGTACTAGGAATCGTCGTCGCGAATAATGACAGCAGTGCTATGGTAGATCTCTGGGTTGATCGGGGGGCCAGGCAGTGTCAACTCGACGCTGAATGCTTCGTTGTCTTCGTACTCGGAGTCCTGCACAAGCGGAATAAGGATTCTGGCTGTACGCCCACCCCGACCGAATTCTATGGTGTGGCTACTCGGTGCGAAATAATCTTCGCCCTGTGTCGCCGTAATATCGCGAAGTACGTAGCCGACAACCAAAGACGTATCATCTGGATTGAAGCGCACAACGTCGATTTGAACAACCGGGTCCTGCTCTCGGACAGATACCTGGCTTCTGACAAAGGCAACCGTATTTATCGGCAGCGTTGCTTCGAATGCGCGTTGGTCATCGTCCTCAAGCAATGCGTTGATTGTCCCGAGTTCAGACGAAGCATTATCTGCCTCACGGATACGCAGTGTGGATCGTTGATCGGCTTCGCGCAGTGGATCAGAAGCCATCGACAAAGTTACACGAACTCGGTCCTGACCGACCGGAAATCGGATGAATCCATCGCCCGTGAAAGAAAACTGACCCGATACCCACGGTGATCGGTTGCCGCTGAATCTGACTTCCTCAAGTCGCAATATTAACGGCACAGCAACATTATTGCGTACAATGTCAATGTGGACAGGTCGTCCATTCTCTCGCAGCGTGACATTTACCGTTTCAGGAGGGGATCCATCGAACGAAATTTTCAATTCTGCTGTTGGCTTCGGCAACTTTGAGAAGTCGACCAATGGAGTCAATTCTGCGGCAGGAATTTCTATGGCAACAGGTTCGCGAAGGTTCGCTAACCTGTCTTCGAGCACCAGGCCTGTATCTGATTCCTCATCAGATGCGATCTCGTCGATCGCAATTGCATCCACCGCGGCTGTATCGGTCGATGTCGCTGCGATAGCTGTAGCGTCGATCGTCGATTCATCCACTGCAGCTGCATCAGCCGCCGAATCTTTGCGATCGGCTGCGACTTCGACTGGGCCTGCCTCGGTGGCAGGACTTGGCGCATCAGCAATGCCTAAATTTTCTGCGATCTCGGGATAAGCAACGATGAATCGTTGTGTGGCTTCGTCAAGCAAGCCGAATTTCCAGCCAGCCCCTCCCAGCAATGCCAAAAGGACAATGAGACCGACAATCCACCGCAATGCTCCTGGCGCATGTGGATCCAGTTCCAGGTCCAGATTATCTCGAGCCGGAACAGAAATATTGATCGGCTGCTGGTTGTTAGCGCCATTGGCACCGCTGACCGCTGCCCCAACTTTTTTGTCAGTGGCAGCGCGAACCGGAACCTTGGCAGTGACGCCAACGGGAACCTTGGTGGTGATGCCAACGGGAACCTTGGTGGTGGCGCCAACGGGACCCTTAGTAGCCACGCCAACGGACTCTTTCGCGACAGCGCCCACCGGAACGTCAGTGGCAACTTTATCGGCATCGACAGCGGCGATGGCAGAGTCAATGTCAAGAGCCTTTATGAATTCTGCCATCGAAACAAACCGGGTAACTCGTGAATAAGACAGTGCCTTCTTCAGCACTTTCCATTGCGCATCACTAAGGCTCTTCAAGCGTTGCGGTTTCATTCCTTCTTCGGCGGCCTCGGCCGCATTGCGAGGACCGAAGACGCGGTAACCGGCAATCAGGCGATACAGTAAACAGGCTAGCGAAAATACGTCGTCAGCCGGTGCGGGATCGTCACCCGTCAACACCTGCATGCTCGAATATGCAGGTGTTAGCAATTCAAGCACGCCCGGATCAAATTCCGACTGGTCCTGCATCTGCTTTTGTCGAACGCGCGCGACACCAAAATCGAATAATTTAATGCCACCATCCGGCATCATCATGATATTGCCGGGTTTGACATCAGCATGAACGATGCCGCATCGGTGTGCGTACTCAAGCG
>JADFKA010000184.1 GCA_022565135.1 Pseudomonadota bacterium | reverse complement strand
CCGTAACCAGCCAGAGACATCTTTTGCTTGCTATGCCGCCCAGTTTTCTGGGCGGCTTTTTTCATCATGGAACAGACAATCCCTGGCCCGGATTATTCATGAATAATCCGGGCCAGGCAGGTGACATTATGCACAGGATCCGATTGTTCGCCACTTTTAGCCTGCTTGCTCTAGCGGCCGGCTGTGCTTCGGGACCGCCGCCGCCTTCGTACCCGGCGTTCATCAACTCTGACGAGCTGCCCGATATTTTCATGGCGAGCTTGCCCGGCATTCGTGCCAAGCAGTTTGTCGGAGATTTTCACACACGCAGTACCAGCAACCGCGTAGACCTGCCAGCGGACTGGCAGGGAACGACTGGCGGTTCGCCCGGCAAAGCGCTGGAGATTTTCGTGCTCGAGGGGGAACTACGGTTGTCAGACATTTCATTGGGCAGTGGCGGCTACGCGTATATTCCGCCAGGTTCGCTGGGGTTTAATATGCAGTCAGACGGTGGTGCAAGAATCCTCTACTTTCTTGATGATGTTGTTTCGAGTGCCCTGATCCGGACGCCATTAATTTTGGATAGCAGCCTCGTCGACTGGCAAGCGACCGACGCGATCGGCGTATTCACCAAAGACCTGCGCGCCGATCCGGGCAGCGGTGGCCGCACCTGGTTGCTGCGTGTCGAACCGCAGGCCCAGATTGCCTGGCAGTCAACTTCGGTACTTCGCGAGGGATATCTTGTGTCCGGCCAATACCGCGACAGCGAGTGCGTCAATGGCGAGCCGTATACCGACACCTACTTCCCGGGCGGCTATTTCCACCGGCCGGCGAATTCCGTATACGGCGGTTCCGAGGCTGCCGCACTCGTCGAGGCGATCTGGTTCCTGCGCGAGTCCACGGGGTCGACCACAGTCGTCACTGGTTGCAAGATCGCGCCACAGTAACGCGATGCTATTTCTTGACGAATGAGGTTATGCCGTGACCGAGCTTCATGATTTTCGTCAGTGTTTTGGTCGGGATGTCACGGATATCTTCGTACCAGGCGTTCGTCGTTTCGACAAAGTTGAGCATGTTAGTTATGCGTTCTTTGGTAACCGGATCTGTGTCCGATTCTTTCGCGACTTCTTCAGCAACCGTGCGTAGCATCGACAGCGTCGGGTTGAGTTCACGCTGTTTACGTTGCTCGATGATGACGCGAAATAATTCCCACACATCGTGCAGCGATTCGAAATAATCGCGGCGATCGCCGAGTACGTGCGTCATGCGCACCAGGCCGTAGCTTTGCAGCTCGCGAATACTGGTGCTGACGTTGGAGCGGGCGACTGAAAGCGCGTCAACGATCTCATCAGCACGCAACGGCTGCGGCGATAAGTACAGAAGTGCCTGAATTTGCGCGACCGTGCGATTGGTGCCCCAGCGCGTACCCATTTCGCCCCAGTGCAGGACGTATTTTTCGACCGCCGGCGAAAGCTGCATCGTAGTTTCCCTGGTTTCTGTCCGAACAGAAATTAGGGAAATTACGTCCCGGAGTCAAGCTGCGTCACGGACAGCCTAGCGCCTGGCGTCGTGCGGCAGATCAGTGCTGACACAATTATGGCGCGTTGGCCAGAACAACCACGCGGCGCGGTGCAGGCCACCCCTCGACCGTTCTGGATGGATCGTCCGGGTCCAGCGCTGCGGCCAGTGACTCAAACGTCATCCACTGCGTTGATCGTTGTTCGGCAACCGTAGTGACGGATTCGTCCACTATCTCGATATCACAAAACCCGCAACGTGCAAGCCAGGTCACAAGTTCTGCCGTTGTCGGCAATTGCCAGACGTTACGCATGCGCGCATAACGGTCGCCGGGCATGCGCGTGCAGGCTTTGTCGTCGGGCATGAATATGGTCTCGAGCACGAGTTGGCCACCAGGGCGCAACGTGCCTTGCAGTTGCTGCAGGTGTGCGATGGAGGAGCGCTGGTGATACAGCACACCCATCGAAAATGTCGTGTCAAATACTCGCGCAGACTCTGGTAATTCGTGCAGACGCAATGGCAGCACAATAACGGCTTCGTCATTGATGAAGTGTTGCACAGCAAAAAATTGCATGACGTACAACAACGTCGGGTCAATGCCGATAACGCAGCGAGAGCCGGCGCCGCGCATACGCAGCGCGTAGTAGCCATTGCCGCAGCCAACATCGAGTACATTGCGCCCCGCTAGCGGTGCGATCGCATCGGTCAGACGACTCCATTTGAGATTGCTTCTCCATTCCGCGTCGATGCCGATGCCGCAGAGCTCGAAAGGACCTTTGCGCCATGGCGCAAGACCGAGTAGCGAAATTTGAATAGCTTGTTGCACCTCTGGATCCAGGTCGGTGGGACCGGCGCAAATAGTGTCGCTGTTCAGGGTTGCGGGCGAGCTGTCTATGCTGGGGAGGCCGGCCACGAGTTTCTGCCAGCGTGGGAAGTCGCCATGTCCTTGCGCGGAGAAGCGATGCGCTAGAATTGGCTGCAGCGATCGTCGCCAGGAGTCGAGACCGAGGGTTCGCAGACAACGTGACAGCGA
This sequence comes from Pseudomonadota bacterium, assembly GCA_022565135.1. Classification (GTDB taxonomy): domain Bacteria; phylum Pseudomonadota; class Gammaproteobacteria; order Steroidobacterales; family Woeseiaceae; genus UBA1847. The sequence continues at coordinate 1,966 of JADFKA010000184.1, read as the reverse complement.
CGAGAAATCGAGCATGCCTACTTGATCGCGACAATCGAGACGAAGTTGAAGTTGCGCAGCCAGACTCCGGTGTGCGTAAAACCGGCAATTTCCAGGCGCTTGCGGTGCGCCGCGACCGACTCGGGAACCAGGACATTATCGAGTGCTGCACGTTTGCGGCTGATTTCGAGCTCGCTATAGGCATTGCGACGCTTGTGTTCGTAATGCAAATCGACAAGCAGTTCCTCCATGTCCGGGTCTGCATCGACGACTTTTTCGGACAAGACGAACAGGCCGCCTGGCAACAGGCCGTCGCAGATTCGTGCGACCATTGCGTCACGACATTCGATGTCGAGAAATTGCAGCGTGTAATTCATGACAACCATGGACGCATTGGAAATTTCAATGTTACGGACATCGGCTAATACGATTTCGACCGGTGTGTCCTGCACGGCAACCCCGTCATCATCTGCAAAGATGCTCTTGCAGTGCTCGATCATCGCTGGAGCGCTGTCGATGGCGATAAGCCGGCAGTCGGGGACACGAATGCCCTGGCGCATAGCAAGCGTTGCCGCGCCTAGTGAGCAGCCGAGGTCGTAGCAGTTCGTTGCCGGTGTGACGTAACGGGCAGCCAGCGAGCTGATCGCTTCGAGTGACGCAGCGTAACCCGGTATCGACCGACGCAGCATGTCAGGGAAAACCCGGGCGACAGATTCATCGAAACGAAACGGTTCATCGCCGGTATCATCAACTGCGTATATCCTGTCCTTGGTCATAGTGGGTAGTCATCGGTTGTGGGACAATCGCGCCTGCCATGCTACGCGAACTTCATGCAGAACTCGGTATTCCCGACGATTACGGTGTCGACGTCGGCCAGCCTGTATTTTATGAGGCCATTGATCTGGTTGAGGTTGGCCCCAATCTCCTCGGACGAATGCAGAAATTGACAGCGTTGGCGGCCTTGAGATGGCAGACGATGGTAGCCGCGGCGACCGAGGATCAAATTACGCTGCTGATCGTATCCGGATTTCGGAGTATCGAATACCAGGGCGCACTGATTCGCAAGAAGCTCAATGCAGGTCAGGCAATTGAGGAGATTCTCAGGGTCAACACGGCGCCCGGTTACAGCGAACACCACTCGGGCCAGGCCATTGATATCGCAACGCCGGGCTCACGACCGCTCACTGAAGACTTCGAGTCTACCGACGCGTTTCGCTGGCTCGAGGCTGAGGCAGGCCGGTTCGATTTTTCGATGACCTATCCGCGGCATAATTCCTGGGGGATTACCTATGAACCCTGGCATTGGTCATTGCGGAGCTGATACGGTACAGGCGCCCGCCGACGGTCAGGACGACCGAATGTCGCGCAGCACAGGGATGTGCGAGAGCGACGCAAGGGCGACAGCGATGACAGGAAATACGCAGATGCACGCGAAAAAAACCAAAATAATCGCGTCTAAGTTATTGACAGCTGGTAGCGACGAGTTAGACAATAGCCGGCTTGTGTCCGCGGAGGGGTACTCAAGCGGTCAACGAGGGCAGACTGTAAATCTGCTGGCTATGCCTACGTAGGTTCGAATCCTACCCCCTCCACCACGATGATTTTTCGGCGGAGGAAGGTGAGGACAAGTATAGCAGCAATGGACTGTTTTGTTTTCTGACCCCTTTTGGGTACTGGATAAAAGGCCGCGAGACACAATCTTTACCGGGCGAGTAGCTGAGTTGGCAGTTCCATCGCGGGGAAGATACAACGAGAGTTTTATGATCCGGACGGTTTGAGGTGCAAAGACTGTCAGGGGTTTTTTTACGCCATAAAAAGGCACACGACGAAGGATGTAGGGTCGTCAGCTTATTGAGCGAAGCGGCATGCAAGGGCGGGTGTAGTTCAACGGTAGAACCTCAGCCTTCCAAGCTGATGATGTGGGTTCGATTCCCATCACCCGCTCCAACAGGCAGGTGATGGGATCTCCGGGGACGAAGCCCACATA
>JADFKA010000183.1:3300-4551 GCA_022565135.1 Pseudomonadota bacterium | reverse complement strand
GGTCGCTATCTGCTGCAAGGCGACATGATCGATCTCGATCAAGATGTCAATCTGAGCGAGGCTGCACGCAATGCCGGCCGGCGCGAACTGATGGCATCATTGCGAGACGATCAAGTCATTCTTTTCTCGCCGGCCGAAGTGAAATATTCGGTATCGATATTTACCGACGTCGAGTGCACTTTTTGCCGGCGCCTGCATAGCCAGATAAATGATTACATGGCGCATGGTATCGAGGTCCGCTACCTGTTGTATCCGCGCAATGGCCCAACGTCACGATCGTGGACCACGTCCAAGCAGGTCTGGTGCTCCGAGGATCGCAACAATGCGCTGACGATGGCAAAACTGGATCGCGACTTCTCGTCAAACAGCTGCGAATCGTCGATGGTTCAGAAACACTATTCTCTGGGTCACGATATTGGCCTGAGCGGTACGCCCGCCATCGTGCTCGATGATGGCACGTTGATCAGCGGCTACCTGGCTCCCGATCAGCTCAAGGCTCGACTGGAACAGAACGCCTCAGCCAGCCTCTAGAATGTCGTTAATAGAGTGCATAGCAGATCAGCCTAGAATCGTTTGCTGCGCAACTCGTGAACATGCACGCCGTTATTCTGGCCGTCGTCCTCGAAGTATTTCTCCAACGCATAGCGGCCGCTGCGGAATGCGATATCGTCCCAGGGGATATCGTCAGCACTGAACATCGCGACCTCCAGGCTTTCTTCGCCAACACGGAAATCACCGAGTAGTTTCGCTGTAAAGAAGATGTGTACCTGGCCGGCGTCAACGACGTCGACGGCTGCGAACATATGCCCGATCTGCACCTCGGCGCAGGCTTCTTCGAGCGTTTCGCGCGCGGCTCCCTGAGCCAGTGATTCGCCAAGTTCCATGAACCCGGCTGGCACGGTCCAGTATCCGTAGCGAGGTTGAATTGCGCGCTTACAGAGCAGGATCTTGCCGTCCTTTTCGGGAATGCAGCCGACGACGAGCTTCGGATTCTGATAGTGGACGATGCCACAGGAATCGCAAATCCAACGCTCCTGGTTGTCATTATCTGGCACTTTGCGGGATACATGTTTGCCGCAACTGGAGCAATATTTCATCGTCGGAAAAGTCTGCCTGTGTAATGCATGGTGCCGGGAGAGAGAATCGAACTCTCACTCTGTTTCCAGAACCGGATTTTGAGTCCGGCGCGTCTACCAGTTCCGCCACCCCGGCATGCCTGTGCGGACAGGGCGAAAACGAGTCACCCTAGCC
>JADFKA010000183.1:0-3290 GCA_022565135.1 Pseudomonadota bacterium | reverse complement strand
GATTGCCAGCGCCAGGGTCGATCCGTCTGATAAGCCGATGCAACCATGAGACCGCCCGCCGATCAAAGTCTTGCCCCAAGATGCGACCTTTCTGAGCGTCAGGGCATCTATGATGACGAGATATGAGCAAATTTGCTGACATCCAAATCGATCCCGGGATTATCAAGCGGGCTTCACGCGGCGATGCGCGCGCCCACGAGATCATCTATCGGGCATTCGCGACGCCCGTGTACTCGCTGTGTCTGCGATTCACACGCGTTCCTGCGCATGCCGAAGATCTCGTGCAAGAGACATTTATCGAGATCATGCGGTCGGTCGCGAAATTTCGCGGCGAAGCCGCGCTGGGTAGCTGGATTCGCCGCATCGCCGTCTCCAAGGCATTGATGTTCTTGCGCTCTGCCTGGACCAGCCGGAGCCAATCTCTAGCCGATAATTGGGATGATGTGACGCCAGGCAATGCGGCAAGTCATGGCATTTCAAGCCAAGCGGATGAGGCGATCGATCTCGATGCGGCGTTGGCAAAATTACCGTCGGTCAGCCGCACTGTGGTTTGGCTACACGATGTTGAAGGATTTACTCACAAAGAGATTGCGAAGTTGATGGGTCGTAGCGAAAGTTTTTCGAAGTCGCAGTTGTCGAGGGCTTATCGACGATTGCGGCCGTTTCTCGCGGCGAGCAGCGATAGCGCTGGGGAAAGCGCAGCGCTCAGGAGTTACTGAGAATGACGAACGAAGAAAAGGACGAAGAGATGATTTGCGGAATGACGGCCGGCGAACACGATGCGCTACGGCGCGGCCTCAACGAGCTGGCCGATACGATGCCGCCACGAATTGTCTGGCGGCGCATTCGTGATCAGGCAGAGGCTGAGGGTCTGCTGCGACGACCTGCATCACAACGGCCTTCGACATGGTACGGCGGTATAGGGCTTGCGGCCGCAGTCGTGCTTGCTGTGATTGTGGTGCCCAAAATAATGAACACGTCAGAGCCTGAGTTCCGCACAGAACCACCGTTGACAGCATCGACCATCCAGGTAGTTGAGGTGACGGCACTGCAAGCGCTCATGGTGCAGTCGCAGCAGCTCGAGAGCGATCTTCGCGCACTTCCAGGGGAGCCGCGTGTGCTGCGGGCCAGCATGATCGCGACCATTGCCGATATTGAGGATCGTGTTGCGGCGATCGATTACCAGCTCAATGATCCGAGCTTCGAAATGAAGCTGGAAGAGAAAGAAATTTTCTGGCGCGAACGCGTCAGGTTAATGAAATCGCTGCTTCGTTTGCGCTATGCGCAGGCGCAACGATCAGCATTTTGACTAGGAGATTGAGGACATGAAGATCTGGAAGCTTGTTTTGCCGGTCGCTGCCGTTTTGATGTTGGCGGGTCAGGCGGCCGCGCAAAGCAAAATCGAGAGGCGTGCCGAAGCCCTCGAAACTCGAGAGGCTGAGATTACGCGGCGTCTGTATGAAGCTGAGCAGGCAATGGCCCAGGCGGCACGGCAGATCGCCGAATTGACGTCGGAACGACTGCCGCAATTGCAGCGGATAGAGCGTCGCTTTGGGCTGTTTGGCGATGCTCGGCCGCGGCTCGGGGTTACGATCGGCGGCGATGATGACGGCCCCGTCGAAGGTGTGCACGTTCTTGCCGTAACACCAGGTAGCGCCGCCAGCGACGCGGGACTACGTGCTGGCGACATTATTACGTCGATTAACGACGAATCATTGAGCGCCAGTGAGGCAGAGGAAGCGACACGCAGGTTGCTTGACTTCATGGACGGCGTCGAAGCAGGCGACAAGCTGGATATCGAGTACCTCCGGGATGGCAAGGTCGGCAAAGTTGAAATTGAGCCGAGACCCGCGGATGCGGTGGTTTTCGCGTTTAGCGGTAACGGTAGAGGATTCAGGATACCGGATGTGCCAGACATTCACGTCGCGCCCGGAATCGTTGCAGGTCTACACAGCCGGTTCGTTCTTAACTGGACGAGCGGTGGCTGGGGCGACATGGAGCTCGTCGAGCTCAATGCAGGACTGGGCCGCTACTTCGGCACGGACACAGGATTACTCGTTGTCAGCGCGCCGGAATCGAACTCTCTTAAGCTTCAGGATGGCGATGTCATTCAAAAAATCGATGGTCGCGTGCCGGGCTCAGTGCGCCATGCGATGCGCATTCTGAGTTCGTACCAGGCCGGCGAGATGCTCAAGCTCGAGATCATGCGCGACAAGAAGCGCCGGACGCTCGATGTCGAGATGCCGGATGATCACAGCAGCAGGGTATACCCGCCAATGGCGCCCTTGCCACGTCCCACGGCAGTTCCTCTTGTGCCACGATCTGACGTTCCTATCGAAAGTACCTAGGAACGCACCGCTAAAAAACGGGCGCGCATGGCTTTGTTACCATGCGCGCCCATGCGTATTTCCGATTTTGATTACGCGCTTCCCGATGCGCTGATCGCACAGTATCCAGCGGCAAGACGCAGTGACAGCCGGCTACTCGAAGTCAGCGCTGGCGTCACCGATCGGCGCTTCACCGATCTCGCAGCGCTATTACGTGCCGGCGATCTGCTCGTCTTCAACGATACGCGAGTCATACCCGCGCGCCTGCACGGCCGTAAAGACACGGGCGGGCGTGTGGAGATACTGATTGAACGCGTCACCAGCGACCGCGAAGCACTCGCCCTTGTACGCGCGAGCAAGGCGCCAAAACGCGGCAGCAGAATATTGTTCGATGATCAGGTCGAAGCAACGGTTGAACACCGCAACGGGGATATGTTCACGCTCAGGTTCTCGCGTGCGGTCATGCCGTTTCTGCAACGTTGCGGCGAAGTCCCTCTGCCACCTTATCTCAATCGACCGACGGAGTCAGCCGATACTGAACGCTATCAAACCGTCTATGCGAAAGATCCCGGTGCCGTTGCCGCACCCACAGCGGGATTGCATTTCGATCTTGAGATGCTGGAGGCAACGCTCGCCGCCGGAGTCCAGCATGCCTGGGTGACCCTGCACGTCGGAGCCGGCACGTTTCAGCCACTGCGCCATGAAAATATCGCCGAGAATCGATTGCACAGCGAGCGTGTGCAGGTGGACGATACCTGTTGCGATGCCGTCAACCGGACCAGGGCGGCCGGTGGTCGCATCATCGCGGTGGGTACGACGTCCGTGCGGGCACTCGAATGCGCAACCGCAGATGGTGCGCTAGCGCCCTTCAGCGGGGATACCGATCTTTTTATCCTGCCGGGCTACAGATTCCGAACCGTAGACGCGATGATCACTAATTTTCACCTGCCACAGTCGTCGCTG
>JADFKA010000003.1 GCA_022565135.1 Pseudomonadota bacterium | reverse complement strand
TGTATTTGAAGAGAGTACCGGGTCTGTACACTAGCGTAGACCACGCCGCGCGCAATCCTCTTGCAAACGCGCAATTTACCAGTTGGTGATACTGCCGATTTACTGATTTCCTTGACACACTGCGATCAAGCCTGTAATTCAACCGCGGCACTGTCCGCGGTTTTGTGTTTTTGAGTACTTGAGACCATGTCGAAAAATCTTGTAATTGTCGAATCGCCAGCGAAAGCCAAGACGATCAGCAAATACCTGGGTAGTGATTTCGAAGTCCTGGCTTCGTACGGCCATGTGCGCGACCTCGTGCCAAAGGAAGGTGCGGTCGATACTGAAAATGACTTTGCAATGAAGTACCAGATCATCGAGCGCAATGAGAAGCACGTGAAAGCGATCATTCGCGCACTCAAGAAGGCCGATGCTCTGTACCTTGCCACTGACCCCGACCGGGAAGGCGAGGCCATTTCCTGGCATCTGGTCGAATTGCTCAAGGAAAATAACGCTCTCGACAACAAGCCTGTACACCGTGTGGTGTTTCATGAAATCACGAAATCCGCGGTGCAGCACGCCATTGATAACCCACGCGATATCTCGACGGACCTCGTGGGCGCGCAACAGGCGCGTCGAGCGCTCGATTATCTCGTCGGTTTCAATCTGTCGCCACTATTGTGGAAAAAAGTGCAGCGCGGCTTGTCCGCAGGTCGGGTGCAGAGTCCCGCGCTGCGAATGATCGTGGAGCGCGAACTGGAGATTGAGGCATTCAAGGCGCGCGAATACTGGACTATTGAGGCGGATGTCAGCAAGAGTGAGCAGCCTTTTATGTCGCGCCTGGTGATGTACGGCGGCGACAAGGTTGAGCAATTCAGTTTCGAAAACGAAACTGTGGCCCGTGAAGTGGAAAAGACTATTCTCGACGCGGCAAACGGCAAATTGACCGCTATCACCGTCAACAAACGCCAGCGACGACGAAATCCCGCCGCACCATTTACGACCTCGACGCTGCAACAGGAATCTTCGCGCAAGATCGGTTTCACTACACAATGGACCATGCGCGTAGCGCAAAAACTCTATGAGGGCATCGAGGTACCGGGCGAGGGCAACGTAGGTCTGATCTCCTATATGCGGACAGACTCCGTCATGCTCGCAGCCGTGGCAGTGGAGGAAATACGCGAGGTCATTGCCGATCGTTACGGGCCTGAGAACGTTCCCGCGTCACCGCGGGAATTCAAGACCAAGGCGAAGAACGCACAAGAGGCCCACGAAGCCATTCGTCCAACGTCCGCTGCGCGAACGCCCGAGTCTCTTAAGGATGCGCTCGATGATGACCAGTACCGATTGTACTCACTGATCTGGAAACGCACGATGGCCTGCCAGATGGTGTCAGCCGTTTTTGACACTGTCGCAATCGATCTCGCGGCGGGCCCGCTCGACAACGGTCACCAGTTTCGCGCTAATGGTTCAGTTCTTGTCGAACCCGGCTTCACGGCTGTTTACAAAGAGGGCAAGGACGATCCCGGCAAGGACGACGATGGCGACCGCCTGTTGCCTGCCATTAGTGAAGGCGACGTCATCAATCTCGACGTATTGCGTCCGGAACAGCATTTCACCGAGCCGCCACCGCGATTCAGCGAAGCCAGCCTTGTCAAGACACTCGAGGAATACGGCATCGGCAGGCCGTCAACTTACGCCAGCATTATTGCAACATTGAAGAACCGCGAATACGTCGAGATGGACGGTAAACGATTCTTTCCGACTGACATTGCTCGCATCGTAATTGGCTTTCTTACTGAACATTTCACGCAATACGTCGACTACGACTTCACTGCCCGGCTCGAGGACGATCTCGACGAGGTGTCACTCGGAAACAAGGACTGGGTGCCATTGCTGCAAAGTTTCTGGGGGCCCTTCCGCGACCTCTGTATCGACAAGGAAGCTTCCGTTACGCGCGAACAGGTTGCACAGGCGCGCGAGCTCGGCACGGACCCGAAAAGCGGCAAGCCGATGACGGTTCGCATGGGGCGTTACGGCCCATTCGTGCAGATCGGCACCAAGGATGATGAGGAAAAGCCAAAGTTCGCAGGTCTGCGGCCCGGCCAGAAGATGAACGACATTACGCTCGAAGATGCACTCGAACTCTTCAAGTTACCACGTGACTTAGGTGAGACTCCCGATGGCCTGGCCGTTTCCGCAAGCGTTGGCCGCTTTGGCCCCTATGTGCGATTTGGCGACAAGTACGTTTCGATTCGCGACGACGACCCGTATACGATCGAGCTTCCACGCGCGCTCGAACTCATCGAAGCAAAGAAAATCGCGGACGCTAATCGCATCATTCAGGAATTCGAAGACGAAGGCATTCAGGTTCTTAACGGACGCTACGGCCCCTATATTACCGATAAAGTTAAAAATGCCCGAGTACCGAAAGACAAGGAACCGAAATCGCTGACGCTCGATGAATGCAGAAAACTTCTCGCCGCCGCCCCGGTGCGCGGCCGCAGCAAAAAGAAGGCAAAGAAAAAAACCACGAAAAAGACCGCCTCTAAGAAGAAGGCCAGTAAGAAAAAAGCCGTTAAGAAGACCGGCGACTAAGCGCCGGGTCTTGCCCATGAAGATGTTTATCTACCGAGCGGCCACTGTACTGCTCAGTGGTGGTGTTATTGCCTGTCCCACCGAAGGGGTTTTCGGACTCAGTTGCATGCCGGACGACCCTCGCGCACTGTTGCGAATCCTGACGATAAAGCAACGCGATCCCTCGAAAGGCCTGATTTTGATTGCTGCGAACAAATCTCAATTCGATGGCTGGATCGATTCGCAGGGCGCGGCCATTCCGGAACCGGATCCGGCTCATCCGGTTACGTGGCTCACGAAAGCAGCCCCGGACGTCTCGCGCCTTGTGCTCGGCGAGCACGACACCCTGGCTGCCCGTATTACTACGCACCCGATCGCGCGCGCATTGTGCGATGCTGTCGAATCACCGCTCGTTTCGACCAGCGCGAACTTCACAGGAGAACGCACCGTGCGCAACCAGTTCATCCTGCACCGGAAATTTTCGGCTTGTGTAGACTATATAGTTCCTGGTCATTGTGGCCCGGCGGCAGGACCGTCGGAGATTCGCAACCTGATGACGGGTGAGCTCGTTCGACCAGGCGCAGCATGAATGAACTCAGTCAGGTCAAAGACTATCTGCAGGCACTGCAGAATCGTATTGTTGCAGAGCTTGAGCAACTCGACGGCAAGCGATCGTTTCAGCGCGATGCATGGGAACGACCTGGTGGCGGTGGCGGACTCAGTTGTGTGCTCAGCGACGGCGCGGTGTTTGAACAGGCCGGCGTCGGTTTCTCTCATGTCTTCGGCGACGAGCTGCCCCCGTCGGCAACCAAAGTACGTCCCGAACTCGCAGGGCACAGCTTCCAGGCCATCGGCGTCTCACTCGTCATTCATCCGCGCAACCCGTATGTACCAACGTCCCACGCAAATTTTCGATACTTTATTGGCGGTGATGCGGACGACGAATCTCTAACCTGGTGGTTTGGCGGCGGCTTCGACCTGACGCCGTATTACGCTTTTGCCGAAGACGTCGTGCATTGGCACGAGGTCGCGAAACGCGCCTGTGACCCCTTCGGCGAGGATCTCTATGCTCGTTACAAGGCGTGGTGCGACGAATATTTTTTCCTCAAACATCGCAACGAAACCCGCGGTATCGGCGGTTTGTTCTTCGATGACGTCAACGAACCTGGCTTTGACAGAAGCTTCGAATTCTTGCAGTCCGTTGGAGACAGTTTCATGTCTGCCTACGGACCAATCGTCAGGAAACGCAAAAATCATCGCTATGGCGACAGACAACGTGAATTCCAACTGTATCGACGCGGTCGCTATGTCGAATTCAACTTGATATACGACCGTGGCACCTTATTCGGCTTGCAATCGGGCGGTCGAACCGAGTCTATTTTGATGTCATTGCCGCCGCGTGTACGCTGGGAATACGACTGGCAACCCGAGCCCGGCTCGGCAGAGGCAAAATTGTATAACGACTATTTACAGCCACACGATTGGCTTGCCATATGCTCCAATGAGACAGATGCCTGACGCCGATCGCAAAATGAACATGCTTCGCTTGCTGCCGCTGACGCTATTGTTGCTTGCGGCAGCTGTGCCCGCCGAATTCGAATCACGGCTGCGTGATGCTGGCAGCATTGGCGCTATCCGGCTCGCGGGCAGCAAGGACCCGCAACTGAGCAAGGTCTATATCGTCCAACTCGCGACACCTTCCGCCGCTCAATACCATGCGTCACAGAGCAAAGCCGGCGTCATCCCCGGCAATTCAGGCCTGCCGCGCACACGATTTGACAAGTCGAGTCCGGCCGTACAGAGCTACGCTGCGCGCCTGAGCGCAGAACAAGATGCGGTCCTCGCTCGCATCGACGCAAGTGCCGGACTGATCTATCACTACCTGTATGGCTTGAATGGCTTCGCGGCGCGCATGCATCCGTCCCAGGCTCACAAACTTGAAAGCATGGCCGGGGTCCTGCGTGTCTGGGAGGACGAGATCCGGCCGCTGGCAACGAACTACAGTCTAGAATTCCTCGGTCTTTTTGACGACAAAGTTGGCTTGCGCGGAGCACCGGGCCTCGATGGCGAAGGCATAATTATTGGTGTAATCGACAGCGGCATCGCTCCCGAGCATCCCGCCCTGCAAGACACAAAAGACGCCAATCGCCCGGGCATGTGCAAGGGAGACTGGGCCGAGAATTCACTGCTCGGACGCTGGCTATGCCGGCGTTACAGGAAGCTCGAGGACACGGTGATTTTCGACGCACCCGAGAATTGGAATGGCATTTGCGAAACGGGCGCACAATTTGAAGAAACAGCTTGCAACAACAAGCTGATCGGCGCGCGTTACTTCATCGACGGTGCGGAGGCTTCGGGTCCGATAGATGCAGGTGAGATTCGCTCGGCACGGGATGTCGACGGCCACGGTACGCATACCGCGACCACGGCAGCAGGCAACCGCGTCAAGGCTTCTATTTTTGATACTTTTATCGGCAGGATTGAAGGCGTTGCACCACGTGCGCGGATCGCGGTCTACAAAGCCTGCTGGTTACGCCCGGGGGACCAACGTGCGAGCTGCAACACTTCTGATCTTGCCAGCGCTGTCGACGCCGCCGTCGCGGATGGTGTCGATATCATCAATTATTCTGTCGGCAGTTCGCTAACGAGCATCACGGCCCCCGACGACATTGCCTTGATGGCGGCGACCAAGGCTGGCGTACTCACCGTGGTTGCCGCGGGTAATGAAGGACCTAACCTCGGCACAATAGGATCTCCAGCCGGCGGTCCCTGGGTTATTACCGCCGCCGCATCAAGTCGCGACGGCGAAACCTCGATCGAGGCGCTCGAAATCCTGTCGCCGCGTAAAATCTCCGGCAAGTACGCTGTCAGGGAGGCCAACTTCACTCCCGCGCTCGCCGACCGCGGCCAGATCAAGGGTAATCTTGTGCTCGTCGATGACGGCGATGACACGCTTGACGACGGCACGGATGGGACGACCTCAGATGCTTGCGAGCCCCTCGTGAACGCCAGCGACGTCACGGACAAAATTGCCCTGATACAACGCGGCGGCTGCAATTTCGAAGTCAAGATCGCGCAAGCAGACGATGCAGGCGCTATTGCCGTACTCGTCTATAACAACGCCGGCGACCCGATTGTGATGAATGGCGCGTCTGGGCTATCCGACATCCCGGCACTGATGATTGGACAGGCTGATGGCAACCTGATTCTGAGCGAGCTCGACGCAAATAACGTTGTTGCTGTCGTGTTCGACAAGGGACTGTTCCTGACAGAGACTGAAACGGGCAACGTCATGGCGTCTTTCTCAGCACGTGGGCCGGCACCCATAGCCGATATTCTCAAGCCGGACGTTAGCGCTCCGGGCGTCAATATCCTTGCGGGATTCACACCGGATGCCGCCAACGCTACCCCCGGCGAAAATTATGCCTATCTATCGGGTACGTCGATGTCTACTCCGCATGTTGCTGGTGTCGCGGCATTGTTGATGCAAGCACACCCGACCTGGAGCCCATCCGCGCTCAAATCCGCGCTCATGACAACCGCACGTCAATCGCTAACGAGCTCCGATGGGGCGAGCCCCGCGAATCCGTTTGACTTCGGCGCGGGGCACATCGTGCCGAACGACGCCGTCGATCCAGGCCTTGTGTACGACGTCACCGACGACGAGTACGACGCGTTCGCCTGCGGCACCGACTCGCCCGCTATAGCCGCGGATCGTTGCGACGTTCTCAATGCGGCAGGGCTTTCATTTGCGGCTGCAGATCTCAATCAAGCGTCTATCGCCATCGAACGGCTCGCCAACGAACGCACAATCAGCCGCCGTGTTACGAATGTCGGCGACCAAACGGAATCTTACGCCGCGAATGTCATCGCACCGTCTGGAATCGGCGTTAATGTCGTGCCTGCGAGCCTCACGGTTGCGCCGGGACAGTCTGCATCGTTCGATGTTACGTTCAACTACGAATCCGGCCCACTCGACCTCTGGCGCTTCGGTTCGCTAACCTGGACCAGCGGCGATCACTCGGTATACAGCAGCATTGCGATTCGTCCAACATCGGTCACTGCCCCGGCTGAGATCACAGCTTTTGGTGCCAGTGGTGCGTTGAATTTTATGGTCGAGTTTGGTTACACCGGGATTTATTCGCCGGGCGTGCACGGCTTGCGACTACCTATCGTGATCAGTGGCTATGTCGACGACGATCCAACGAAGACGTTTTCGTTCCGCACCGTAAACGGCGTTACTGCACACCTGATCGACGTACCGCAAGATCAGGCATACCTGCGCTTTGCTTTGTTCGACACTTTGACCGACGGTGATGACGACCTCGACCTGTATGTCTATTTCTGCGCAGACAATGTCAATTGCGTGAAAATTGGCGAGAGTGGTGAAGCGACCTCCCAGGAAGAATTTAATATTCTGCTGCCTGCGGGCGGTCGCTACGCAGTGCTGATCCACGGCTTCGAAACTGACAATTTCTCGGGCGGACCCGGAGCAAATTACACGTTGCTCGGCTGGTCGTTCGGCCTGATCGACGATCAGGGCAATATGACAGTGAGCGGACCCGCTTTCGTCAACGCCGGGACGACAGAAACAATCACCGTTGACTGGGTCGGTTTGTTACCAGATACGATTTATCTGGGTGGTGTTTCGCACAATACGCCGCAGGGGCTATCAGCTATTACCGTCATCAGGATTGGTAACTAGAACGCGGCCCATGCGGTAATTTGAAAAGGGTACTAGCCCGGAGGACTATGCGTGAATAGTCCGGGCTAACTAATCCAGCCTCTTTCCTTGGCGCGTCGCGCGTACCATATTAATGCCGTAGCAATTGTGATGACGACGGCTTGAATGATCGCGGGCGTCGGACCAAATAGCGCAACCGCATCATTTAGGACATAGCTGTTCACGTTCTGTATAAACATCGAGAGCAATGAAACAGCAAATAATGGCACAGCCCACGCCTTGCCGAACAATAACGACATGCATCCCAGTACACCAGCTGTGACCGCAATTGCAAATGCAGAAATAGCCCACACGGGAGTCGCTTCGATAAACGCAACCTGTCCAACGGTATAGGCTGCCGACAACTCGTCCGATGAAGCACTGACCTGCATCACGTAAATACTCAGCCCGAACAGGTTCCAGACCAGAGCCGCACCACTTGTGATCCAGAAAACAATGCCTGGCTTGTCGTTGAAAACATCCGACATAGAGGTTTCCTCGTTGCTGCATTTAGCATGGTTTGATAATCCACTTGGCACCAATTAAATGCAAGCGCGAGATTGTCGCGTTCAGCGCTTCTTCTTTGCCATAGCGGCACACGCCTTGTGCCGAAAACAGGCAACGACATGATCATTGACCAGCCCGGTGGCCTGCATATGTGCATACATGATCGTACTGCCAACGAACTTGAAGCCCCGTTTTTTGAGATCTTTGCTCAAACTATCGGATGCGGATGATGTCGCCGGAATATCACTGTCTTTGAGAAATCGATTCTGCAGCGGTTTGCCGTCGACAAAGCCCCAGATATAGTCACTGAAACTTCCAAATTCCTCCTGTACGGCAAGAAATGCCTTCGCGTTCGTCACCGTCGACCGCACTTTCAATCGGTTTCTGACGATGCCGGAATTCAGCAGTAGTTTTTCGATTCGCTTGTCCGTAAACCGCGCAACTTTCTCCACGTCAAAATCCGCGAAAGCACTGCGATAACCATCACGCTTGTTAAGGATTGTCGACCAGCTGAGTCCGGCCTGCGCACCCTCAAGTATGAGGAACTCGAATTGCAGGGCATCGTCACGACTTGGCACGCCCCATTCTTTGTCATGATATTCGATGTAGTTGAGGCTGACGCCTTCTGCCCATTTACAACGTACAAGCCGTTTTGCCATTGGATAATCCCCGTTTTGAGTCCCGCTGTTAATTTATCAGTCGCGGCAGAATCGCGCCGCGGGCAATTATCAAATCAGTATGCAGAAATGCACAACCACAAAAAAAGCCCGCGCTGTCGCGCGGACTTTTGTCTGCCTGCATTTCCCTTCGATCACCGATCGTTGCATCGGTGCGCGTCAGGAAATGATGGTGTGTGCGTCTACGGCCTAATTCTCACCGCCGCAAGATCCTTCAGCATCCTTGTCGCCACCACATGATCCTTCAGCATCCTTGTCGTCACCACATGATCCTTCAGCATCCTTGTCGTCACCACATGATCCTTCAGCATCTTTGTCGCCACCACATGATCCTTCGCTGTCCTTGTCATCACCGCCCGAGCCTTCACCCTCTTGCTCGTCGTCACCGTCGGCACCACCTTCCTTGTCGCCACCACAGCTACCCTCGCCACAGGAACCTTCGGTATCGTCTTTACTTTCCTTGTCGCCGCCGCACGAACCTTCACCCGCGTCAAGCATATAACCAGCGCTCAACGTCGACATCGTAAACGGGCTCTGCATGCTTTCCGCGCTGGCAATTCCGCCGCTCAACGCAAATGACGCGGCTAAAGCAGCGCCTACAGCCAGTGCTACAGGTTTTACCACTTTTTCATCTGACATTTTCTCTTCTCCTAGCAGGGTTGTCTGCCCAGGCCGGGCATCCGATCCGGTAATGAGGCAATCAAGTGCTCCACATCACCGACTTCAATAATTCTTTTTGGATTCTCTCGAGTGGCTCGTCTCGTACGCCGACGATAGCGATACTGCCATTACCTACCGGAAGTATCACGCCCGTCGTGTATTCATCACTCAACGACTGCGGACCAGAAATCTTTTCGTAAGGCATCAGCAAAATCGTCACGGGCCCCCGCTCGCCCTGAATGACTAGATGCGGTACATCGTGTCCGCCGATGACGCAGGTCCGCGCGTAAGTGATCAGGCCCGCAGTGTGATCCAGCTGCGCAATATCGGCACTTACAACCGCATTGAGTCGTTTGTCTGACACCGGCAAATTGCTGATGCGAAGTGACGAGCGCTCGTGCTGCAAGTGCGCCAGTACTTCGTCTGCCAGCGAATCGTATTCGACGCTGGTGCCTATAAAACGCGCGCCCAAAGCCACTGCAAGCAACACCGTAGCGGCCATCGCTAACCATGTCGGCGTGGTCAGGTGGCGCCAGCCTGACAATCTAACGACCTCGGCAGACTCGAGATCGGGCAGCTCCGGCACCATCAACTCGGGAACTTTGAGCGCCAACGCCCGACCGATCTGCAGATCAAGCGCCTGCATGTCTCTACGGTAAGCCTGACAGCCGGCACAATCAGCAAGGTGACCAGCACCGCCATCATAAGACGGGTCCGCTGCTATTGACTGTCTGTACTCTTCACAATTCATCGTCTATCCGCGCTAATGAGCCAACCGCCCCTACGTCCATCTTTGCCTTCAGTTTCGTCCGCGCCCGGTGCAGCCGTGTCAGTACCGCGCCTTGCTTCAATCCCATTTGTTCGGCGATCTCGTTCGTGCTGTAGCCCATCAAAACCTGTAATACGAGCGGTTCGCGATAATCATCTTGCAGTGCAAAAATCGCCGTCCGCATATCATCAAACTCATCGTCTGGCTGCTCTGCCAACAAGGCTGCCTGGGATGCCGTAAGCTGGTCGATATCCACGGTCTCAAGTCGTCGGCGTTCAAAATATCGAGCGTTTTCTCGCCGCACGATCGTCAACAGCCAAGGCTTGGCGGCCGCATCATCGCGTAGCGCATCGAGCGACTTCCATGCCCTGAGCAACGCCTCCTGAACGATATCTTCAGCTATCGCCTTATCCCGACACAGCCAGGCAGCATAGCGGTACATATCCTGGTGGATTACACCGACTATCTGATCAAATCTCTGGCGCCGCGCGGCATCGGTATTACTACTTTTCATTCGAGATGACCTGCCCTGTCGAGTATTTATTACCGAATCGGAGAAAATCTGGGCCGCAGACATGGAATCCATGCCGAAATACACGGAAAATCGAAAATAATTATCGTTATGCTGTTTAACTATGATTGCACATCGAACCATTCAGTTCCCACAGATTCGGCTACGCCGCAGCCGCCGCACGGCCGCACTGCGCCGCCTCGTTGCAGAATCGGAGCTCGGACCGGCCGACTTGATTTATCCGCTATTCGTGCTCGATGGGGAAAATCGAAAGGAGCCGGTGTCCTCGATGCCGGGTGTCGAGCGCAAGAGTGTCGACAACCTGCTCACCGAGCTCGCGGAAGTCAAAAGCCTCGGAATTCCAGCGGTTGCGTTATTTCCCGTTATCGATGCCGCGCAAAAGACGCCAGACGGCGCCGAGTGCGCAAATCCTGACGGCCTCGTGCAGCGGTCTGTGCGCGAAATCAAGTCAGCGTACCCGGACATCGCGGTAATCACTGATGTCGCACTGGATCCCTACACGACTCACGGCCAGGACGGCATCATTGACGACTCGGGCTACGTACTCAATGATGATACCGTCGAGATGCTGGTGCGCCAGGCGCTATCACATGCCGACGCTGGCGCCGACATCGTCGCGCCGTCTGACATGATGGACGGCCGCATCGGCGCCATTCGTACCGAGCTCGAATCCCAGGGGCATTGCAATACGCTCATTCTTGCTTACGCCGCCAAATATGCGTCGTGTTTCTACGGGCCATTTCGCGACGCCGTCGGTTCAACCGCCAGTCTCGGCGGCGGCGACAAATCGACTTATCAAATAGCTCCCGCGAACAGCGACGAGGCGCTAAGAGAGGTTGGCCTGGACATCGATGAGGGTGCGGATTTTGTAATGGTCAAACCGGCGCTACCCTATCTCGATATTATTCGACGCGTGTCGGACACTTACGACGTGCCCGTATTCGCTTACCAGGTCAGTGGCGAATACGCGATGCTCAAGGCGGCGACCGCCAACGGCTGGCTTGATGAACGTGCCGCCGTACTTGAGTCGTTGCAGTGCATAAAGCGGGCCGGCGCCAGGGCGATTCTCACGTATTTCTCGGTTGCGGCGGCCCGATGGCTCGCCGACTAGGGTGCTAATGGCTTTATAATCCCGCAATAACAAAAATATAGGGGCAGAAAGGGTCGTTTTGGGAACTGAGACGACAATAATCGATCGCTACGGTGTGATGGGATATCCCGTATCCCACAGTCGGTCACCTGTCATTCACCGTCTGTTCGCGCTGCAGACCGGGCAGAAGCTGCATTATGAATTGTTGCAGGTCACGCCCGACAAGCTCGAAACCGCCATCCGCCAATTTCAGCGCACGGGTGGTAAGGGATTGAATATCACGGTGCCGCACAAGAGTGAAGTCGCCAGGCTAGTCGATCAGCTAAGCGAGCGTGCCAGCACCGCTGGCGCCGTCAATACGCTGGCGTTTAAGGACAACAAGATTTTCGGCGACAACACGGACGGCATTGGCCTGTTACGCGACCTGGTCGTCAATCTCAGCGTCAATCTCGAAAATGCCAATATCTTGATACTGGGTGCTGGCGGCGCGACGCGCGGCATCGTCGGACCCCTGCTCGAGATGCAACCGGCCGCATTGCTCATTGCCAATCGCACCCTGGGCAAGGCGAAGGTGTTGTCTGACCATTTCGAGAAAATGGGTCCGGTATCGTGCTGCCGCTTCAAAGCCGTACCGACTTCCAAGCCGTATGATCTGATTATCAACGCGACATCGGCAGGACTGCATGGCGACACACCTCCATATCCCGAGGCCGCCGTGTCGGATAAAACGTTTTGCTATGACCTTTCATACGGCCTTAGCCCGACACCCTTCAGTGCCTGGGCGCGCGAGCAAGGTGCAGCGGCATCGGTCATGGGCTGGGGAATGCTCGTCGAACAGGCCGCAGAGTCTTTCCACATATGGCGCGGCGTGCAGCCCGATACCGCGGCTGTTCTCAAGCAGATGTTCGTCAACGCATAGTCACGAGTTCCTCAGCGCTCGTCGGATGAATGGCGACCGTATCATCGAAATCAGATTTCGTCGCACCCATGCGTATCGCGACAGCAAATCCCTGCATCATTTCCTCTGCACCGTCACCGATGACGTGGCAGCCTACAACACGCTCATCATCACCCGCCGTGATCAGTTTCATGGCGGTAAGTTGCCGTTTCTCGCCGAGTGCGTAATACATCGCATTGAATGTTGTCGTGTAGATCTTGACTGCATCACCGTGCTCGTCGCGTGCCGCATTTTCGGTCATGCCAACCGTTCCCAACGGCGGATGGCTGAAAATAACCGTCGGAATTGTCTCGTAATCAAGGTAACGCTCGGCCATGCCGCCATAGAGTCGATCGGCAAGACGCCGCCCCGCGGCGATCGCGACCGGCGTCAGTGCCTGACGTCCGGTGACATCACCTAATGCCGCAATGTGTTCGATATTGGTCTGCTGAAACTTATCGACGGCAACAAAACCGCGGCTGTCCATGGTCACTCCCGCCTTGTCGAGATCAAGCCCAGCAGTATTAGGTTCGCGTCCAATTGCCCAAATCACGCAATCGACCGGACCAATCCTGCGGCCACCTTCGACCTGCAAGACCAGACCCTCATCCGTTACATTAATTGATGACGGCACGGCACCAGTCTCAATTTTGATGCCGTCTTTCTGCATTGCGGCTTTGAGTTCTCTGCCCAGCATCGAATCGAAGTTCCGCACCAGTCCATCTTTGCGCACCGCAACCTGGGTTGCACTGCCAAGCGCGTTGAACATGCCCGCCAACTCAACCGCGATGTATCCGCTGCCGATGATCAAAACACGAGCGGGGCGTTCGGTAAGCGCAAAAAAACCATCCGATGTAATGCCCTGTTTGGCGCCCGGCAATTCCGGCACGATCGGTCTGCCTCCGGTCGCAATAACGATACGCTCCGCAGAATACTGCTGGTCACCAACGGCAACGGCGTGTGCGTCAATAAAGCAAGCTGTGCCCACCAGGTAATCGACGCCGCTGCTGTCAAGACCATCTTCGTAAATTTTGTTGAGGCGGCTTATATATGCGTCGCGTCGCGATTTGAGTTTGGCCCAGTCGTGGCCGTTAACCTCGACGCTAAATCCGTAGTCGGTGGCATGCTTGAAGTGATACGCAAGACTCGCCATATACCACGTCACCTTCTTGGGCACACAGCCAACATTCACGCACGTGCCCCCAAGTGGTCCGTGTTCTACCACCGCGACGTGTGCACCGTACTCGGCCGCGCGTCGTGCATGCGCAATGCCGGCACTGCCACCGCCGATTACCAAGACATCATATTGATCGTCCAATTGTCAGTTTCCCTATGGTTTTCCATCAATTTCACCTTAGATGGGGTACGAGCATTATGCCGACCTTTGGAGGGCCTCCAGGCCCGGCCGTGCTACCATCGCGCGCCTCTGAAGGAGATCAGTCACTGCGATGACCAACCCGCTTCTGGACACCTCGTCGCTGCCGCGATTTGCCGATATATCGCCTGAACATGTCCTGCCAGCACTCAGCGAGCTTATCGCAGCACATCGACAAAAGCTCGATGCCTTGCTCGACGAATCCTCGCACCCTGATTTCGACACACTCGTCGCACCGCTGGAAGAAATGGAGCACGAACTGTCACGAGTCTGGTCTCCCGTCAGCCATCTTCAGGGCGTCCTCGGTTCCCGCGAGTGGCGCGATGCATACAATGCGGCACTGCCACTATTAACCGAGTACGGCACCGAATTATCACAAAATGTTCGTCTCCAGCAAGCTTATGTGGGCGTCGACAAGGGACTGCCTGAAAACGCAAGCAAGGCACAGAAGACTGTCGTCGAGCATGCGCTGCGTGATTTTCGTCTCGCTGGTGTCGACCTCCCAGAAAGCGACAAGGCCCGGTTTAAAGACATCATGCAACAACTGGCCTCGACCCAGGCCGCCTTCGAGCACAATATTCAGGACGCCTCGGACGCCTGGACCCTGCACATCGATGATGAGTCGGGGCTGGCCGGCCTGCCTGTGCACGCGCTCGCACGTGCACAGACCGAAGCGCAAAAATGCGCTCGCCCTGGCCTGTTGCTGACGCTCGACTACCCGACCTACCATGCAGTAATGACACACGCGGAAAGCCGTGATCTTCGCGAAACGCTATACCGGGCCTGGTCAACGCGCGCGTCCGATCAGGGCGACAACGATAGTTGCGACAACAGCGACAATATCGAGTCGATCCTTGCGCTGCGCTACGAAGCTGCCCGGCTTGTCGGTTTCGATAATTACGCCGAGTTTTCGCTCGCAACAAAGATGGCGGTTTCGACCAATGAGGTCATCAATTTTCTTCGCGATCTCGCGTCACACACGCGTACATCGGCTGGAAAAGAGCTCGCGGAGCTCGAAGCGTTCGCGGCAATCACATTGGCGCCGTGGGATATCGCATTCTACTTCGAGAAGCTGAAACAGAAGAAGTACTCGATATCCAACGAGGAGTTGCGTCAGTACTTTTCGGCACAAACTGCCGTCAAGGGCCTGTTCGAGCTTGCCGGGCGACTTTACGGTGTGACCATCAATGTCCAGGATGATATTGCGGCCTGGCACGATGATGTCTGTTATTACACCGTTTATGACGAGAGCAGCGCACTTATCGGCGGTTTTTACACCGACCTTTATGCCCGCAGCGGCAAGCGCAGCGGTGCCTGGGTCGACGAGTGTGTTGGTCGCAAAAACCTTGGCGGCGAGGCCACGTTACCGGTGGGCTATCTCGTCTGTAATTTTCCTCCGCCCGACGACAATCACGACTCGTTATTGACTCACGATGATGTTGTAACCCTTTTCCACGAATTCGGACACATGCTGCATCACTTGCTGACGCGCATCGACTACCCGAGCATTGCCGGTATCAATGGCGTCGCCTGGGACGCAGTCGAGCTGCCCAGTCAATTCATGGAAAACTTCGCGTGGAACTATGATGTGCTGTTGCGGTGCTCGTCTCACACCGCCACAGGTGAGCCGCTACCGCGTCCGCTGTTCGATCGGCTTCTTGATAGCCGTCATGCAGGTGCTGCAATGGCAATGATGCGGCAACTCGAGTTCGCTCTTTTCGACTTTCGCCTGCACGCAGAATACGAACCCCGACAGAGTTTCGATGTGCTCGAGATTCTCGACGAAGTTCGTGCCGAGGTGTCGCTCGTGGTGCACCCGGCCTACAATCGTCTCCCGCACAGTTTCTCGCACATTTTCGCCGGCGGCTATGCAGCGGGATACTACAGCTACAAGTGGGCCGAAGTACTGGCTGCCGATGCCTTCGGCGCCTTTGAAGAAGCCGGCATCTTCGACAGGGATACGGCAACGCGATTTCGCAACGAGATTTTGGAGGTCGGTGGTAGCCGAGACATCATGCAAGCCTATGTCGCATTTCGCGGCCGCAAACCCAAAATCGATGCGCTGCTGAGGCAAAACGGCATAGCGTGCACATGAAAATCGCGACGTGGAATGTCAATTCGATGAATGTCCGTCTGCCACACGTGCTCGAGTGGCTGTCTGTGCACACACCCGATGTATTGGTGTTGCAGGAAATCAAGCAGGTCACCGAGTCATTTCCGAGTGATGAGCTGGCCGCGGCCGGGTATAGCTCTCTAGCCAACGGTCAGAAAACCTATAATGGCGTGGCAGTGGTCAGCCGCACTACCCCGACTGACCCCGTCCCGGGTTTTCCCGGCTTCGAAGATGCTCAACGCAGAGTTCTTGCGACGACGGTTAATGACGTCCGCGTGGTCAATCTGTATGTCCCCAATGGCCAGTCTGTCGGCTCTGAGAAGTACGATTACAAGCTCCGCTGGCTAGCCGCACTGCATGGTTTTCTCAACAGCGAATTGTCACAATACGACAAGCTTATCGTTCTGGGCGACTTCAATATTGCCCCTGCTGACGCGGATGTCTATGACGCCGAAAAATGGGGTGATGGCATTCTTTGCAGCCAGCCTGAGCGGCAAGCACTAACAGCCTTGCTCGACCTCGGGCTTACCGATGTGTTTCGCAGCTTTGACCAGGCAGAAAAGATCTTCAGCTGGTGGGACTATCGAGCCGCCGGTTTCAGACGCAACGCAGGGCTGCGAATCGACTTGATTCTAGCCAATAAGGCTATGGCGAACGCTTGCTCGGCATGCTATGTCGACAAAGGGCCCCGCGCCTGGGAGCGGCCATCAGATCACGCGCCCGTTGTGGCAGAGTTCGATGTCTGAGCATTACTCCTCGTTGGCGATTACCGTCAGCTACATTACATATTTCAGATATTCGCCCTGCGTCCCGACAGGCCGCGGTGTACTATTACTTAACACGAACTCGTGCAGCGAGAGCGACGTTGACCGAAATCACAGGTAACGTTCAATCCGGTACTCCGGCGACGACTAACAACAAGAAAAAAATCATGTCCCAGGACCGCCGTAATGATTACGACGTAACGAATACTGTACAGGTCAGCAATCCTGTCGCAGTTCGCAACGCTGTGCATGTTCTTTTCAGTCAGGCGTTTCCCGCTGCTTCTTTCGATAAACTCTGGCTCGCATTCTACGATTTCGAGCGCCTTTTCTCGGGTCGCTTTCCGGGCTACAAAGGTTGCGATACAACCTATCACGACGTTCAGCACACACTCGATATGACACTCGCGCTGGCGCGCCTCGTCGCCGGATACGAACACAGCGTCGACGCCGGTCAGCGACCTGGACCGGATCGGGCACAAATGGCTATCGTGACCGCTTTGTTCCATGATTCCGGTTACATTCGCCACGAGGAGCGGGACAAGGACTTCTCAAACGGCGCGCAATTCACTCTGTATCATGTGTCGCGCAGTGCTGACTTCCTGCGTCGTTATTTGCCTGAGCTCGGCATGGCCAGGGACGTCGCCGTCAGCAGCATGATCGTGCACTTCACGGGTTATGAGATCGACCTGGACAAGATCGAACTTGACGACCCGCGCGATATCATCTGCGGGCACCTGATTGGTACGGCTGACCTCATAGCGCAGATGGCCGATCGCTGCTATCTCGAAAAGTGTCGCGATCGCCTATATCATGAGTTCGTCGCCGGCGGTGTTGCTATCGAGATTGCCGGTCCCGGCGAGTACGTGGTTCGATATAAGTCCGGCACAGATCTGTTGAAAAAGACACCGGCCTTCTATCAGCAGGTTACGCGCGACCGCTTGCAGCGAAAATTTAACCGCGTCTACCGGTACATCGAGGTGCTCTACGACGGACAGAACCCGTATATCGACTCAATCCGCAAAAATGTCGCGCATTTGATTCATGTTATTGAGGGTGCCAAATGGTCGCTTTTGCGGCGTGAGCCACCGTGTTTCCTGGGTTTCGAAAATACTGTAGATGACCTCGAAACTCTGGTCTCACAACAACTCGGTGCATTGCGCGGGAAAGGGCTCGAAATCGACAACGGTTTGTTGATGCCTGTGTAGAATCCGCGATAACCTGGATCCAGCAATGGATCAGGACCGCCTTGCGTCTTCTTGCTCCTTGCCCCATTTGCGCAATGCGATAAATTCGGCCCGAGTCAGCCGACGATTAGCAGAACTGGCTGCAATTGCTGCCGCGAACAAGGCGAAGATTGCGTCGGCTGGTGTCAATACTTCGTCAAAGAAGACCGGCCACGTCATCGTCGTCACGGCACGCAAGACAGTCAGCGTCGTCGTGTCCAACGCAATCGCCGTAAACGTTGCTGCAACGACGATATTGCCGGCCAATGCGCCCAGCACCGCCATGCCCGCAGCGATGGTGGGAAAGCGCCAGTCCAGACCTTGCCCGGCGCGCCGCACGCTCAGCCCGATCAAAAACCCAAGAATCAGCGTCATCCATGGAAATATGCGACCTATCAGCACTGACAGGATCGACCACAATGCACTGAACAGCACCACCACAATCAAGGCGGCCATGATCGCATCGCGCACAGACTGCGCCTTCGCTAACTGTGCACCGTCTGCCGCACTGGGCTCGGATTCCAGTTTTGACGCATGCCGTTTGGGCAGTCGCAGAAAATCTCTAATTTCGTCGCTCATGGCTCTGCACGATACCGGAGCCAATCGCAGCGAACCACGCCATTTTGACCGATCCTGGCTATAACCGCGCAGAGTTCCTGTAGACTTTTCTGCAGACCACCTGCTTGGCAGAACCAGATCGAAAGGACAAATCGATGAACAAGAATGTCATCATTACTTGCGCAGTAACGGGTGCGCCCGATACCTTGTCGAGGCATCCGGATATTCCCGTCACTACCACACAGATTGCCGATGCCGTGATAGCCGCTGCCAAGGCGGGTGCAGCGGTCGCGCACATCCATGTACGCGACCCGGAGACAGGCCAGGGCACAGATATGGTCGGTCCCGAAGAACGGCTCGAGCACGTCAACAAATTGCGCGCTTACGAGTCTTAAGCAGATGTCATCGAAGCACAGCACAGTGCTCATATCCGGTGGCGCTTCCGGCATCGGTCGAAATATCGCCGAGACTTATCTCTCCGCAGGATCCGCAGTGCATATCTGCGATATATCCGATGCGATGATTGATGAGTTCATCGCGGCCAACCCTGCAGCAACGGCCACACAAGCGGATATTTCGAATGTGACAGACGTCGACCGGGTCTTCGATGATTTTCTCAAGCTGCACGATGGTCTGAGCATTCTTATCAATAACGCCGGCATCGCTGGTCCAGTCGCAACTGTTGACGACATTGATCCGGCCGATTGGGATCGTTGTATTGCCGTGGATCTCAGTAGCGCTTTTTACATGACTCGCCGTGCTACGCCGTTGCTAAGAGCCGCTGGTGGCGGCTCAATAGTCAATATTGCATCGACAGCAGGTCTGTTCGGCGTGCCGATGCGATCGCCGTACGCCGCCAGCAAGTGGGGCTTGATCGGCCTGACGAAAACCTGGGCTATGGAACTCGGTCCCGACAATATTCGGGTCAATGCCGTCTGCCCGGGCTGTGTCAGCGGCCCCCGAATTGACGGCGTCATCAAATCGCATGCTGAAAACCGCAGCATTCCGCCTGCGGAGGTACGAGACGCGTACCTCCGCCAAAGCTCTATGCGCACATTTGTAACGCCCGACGACGTGTCCGCAGTCGTCTTGTTTCTGACCTCGGAAAAAGCGGCGCGAATGTCCGGCCAGGCGATCGCGGTTGATGGTCACACTGAAACCCTATCTAATTGGCTCGATTAAATGATCGTAGTAGAGAGACCGCAATGCTTGCTGCATGGTTTGAAAAGTTCGGTCCCGCAACCGAGGTCCTGACGATAGGCGACACTGATGCGCCATCCGCCGGTCAAGGCGAAGTGCTGGTGCGATTGCACACGAGTGGTATCAACCCGTCCGATGTCAAAAAGAGAGCCGGCGCGTTTCCCGATCTTCTTAATGATGGTTTCGTAATTCCAAACAGTGACGGCGCCGGGATCATCGAAGCCGTCGGTGAAGGCATAGATCGCAACCGTATCGGCGAACGCGTCTGGATTTACCAGGCGCAGTACGCGCGCCGTTTCGGCACCGCCGCAGAATATGTCGCTGTCGACAGCACACGCGCAGCAACGCTCCCCGATGCCGTGGGTTTTGACGTCGGCGCATGCCTCGGCATTCCCGCAATGACGGCACATAGGTGCGTATTCGCCGATGGCGAAGTATCTGGACAAACGATACTGATTACCGGTGGCGCCGGCCGTGTCGGCAACTATGCCGTGCAATGGGCGAGCCTGTCAGGAGCGATCGTTATCGCGACCGCAAGCAACGACGACGACGTCGCCGCTTGCACACAAGCAGGCGCCCAATTCGTCGTTAATCATCGCGGTGACGACTTCATCGACGTAGTTATGGCCGCCAATAGCGGGGCACCTGTGGATCGCGTCATTGAAGTCGAATTCGGCGTTAATCTGCGAACCTCCGTGGAAGTTCTGCGGACTGGCGGAACGATCGCAACATACTCATCAACTCGGGACGCCGAACCCAAGCTACCGTTCCTGAAAATGATGTACAAAGACATCACGCTTCGCTTTGTCATCGTCTATGCAATGCCGGAGGTCGCCAAGGAACATGCAGTAAGCGACATTACCGCAGCACTGGCCGAAGGCAGATTGCAGCATCGGATCGCCGCCGCACTGCCACTGGCCGATATTGCAAC
>JADFKA010000182.1 GCA_022565135.1 Pseudomonadota bacterium | reverse complement strand
CAAGTTGGCCTTTGAGCTCGTAGGAAATATCCCGGGTGGCGCCGTCGCGCACTATATAGAGCAGCTGCGGTGCTGTTCGCAACAAATCGAGCTCCACGCTGATTACGATTTCCCCGTCGCCCTGCGCTGCTATAACAACTGCACATTCCACATTACCGCTCGCGAATCGCTGGCCATCAAGTTCAACTCCGTACGAAACTTTATTGATCGGCAACGGAAACGAATTCGGATTCGTAATATCGAACGACAGCAGGAATGTCTGCCCTGAAAAACCAAATTCCGTTAACTGCACGTTTCTGAGGCTGACTCCCGGCGCACTGACGAACGTGTCCATGCTTGCGCACGATGACAGAATACATGCAGCCAGAATCAGGCTTGTTTTGTGTACCAGGATTCGCTTGTACATTCTCCGATCCTCCGCGCAGACCAATACTCCGTCAAGGTGATTGGTGGAGTACTAGTGCACGTCTGCGCCAATCTCACCCCACCGAGCCGCGATAAGTAGCCATTCGTCGCCGTCGAATTCCAGCTCCATTTCGAATCGGTACGCATCGGCGCTAAAGTCGAATACGCCATCGTTCGTCCCTGCCATAGCTACCACGAGCACGAGCTCCGCCGCCGAATCGCCGATAACATGGAGCTCCTCTATTCGCGTGAGCAAACCGATATTGTGCTGGCGCAGGAAATAGAGGCGAAACAGATTCTCAATGTTATCGCGACTGTTGCCACGTGCATCAGTGTAGGCCGGCGAGATCATCTTGACGAGTGTTCGTCGTGCCTTTTGCTCCACGGCCTCGTGCCCCTGCTGCACCCATAAGCGTACCGCTTCTTCCGGAGCTGTTGCTGGCTCGCCGCAGGCCGCCAGACAGGTCAAAAATACCGCGATATTGAGCACGCGCATGGCCCAGTCCGATTGGGCACGACCAGTATCGCGTGCGTTACGGGACGGATTTCGGGTGGCATCAGTCATCATCTGCTAAAGTTTAAGGTAATCAGGATCGGAAATTCGCCGCCAGCGTCAATTTTGTGACCTGGTTCGCACTCGTACATAAGAATGAGAGTATCGACATGTCGGTCAAACTGCTTAGTGAGAGCATGGATGCGACGATTACGGATGACGATCAGATTCGCATCGACGCAATTCTGGAATTCTGGTTCAGGGAAAAGGAACTTACAGCGCCACAAATAGACCGGCGCATGGATGTCTGGTTCGGCACGGACGAGGTATTCGATCAGGAATGCAAGAGTGAGTTTTCCGACGATGTCGATAAGGCGTCAGAAGGGCAACTTGACCACTGGGCACATGAACCCACCGGTCGACTGGCGCTGATTCTCTTGCTGGATCAGTTTCGCCGTAACATATATCGCAACACGGCTGCAGCTTTTGCCAAAGACAAGGCAGCATTGAAGCTTTGTGTTGAAGGCGCGATGGAAGGCAAGGACAAGGGGCTCGCGCCTATTCAACGCGTATTCTTCTACATGCCATTGCAACACGCCGAGTCCCGCAAAGTACAAGCGAAGTCCGTGGCGCTTTACAACCGCCTGTCTGAGCTCGTGTCTGTGACGCATCGAGTGACCTTCGAAACCATCGCCCAGTTCGCCGAATTGCACCACGACATCATCGACCAGTTCGGCCGTTTTCCTCATCGCAACAAACTGCTGAATCGCGAAAACACAGCGCAAGAAAATGAATATTTGTCCGGCGACGGCCCCGACTTCGGCCAGGGCGGCTAACCTGAAAGAACAACACATAAGCATCAGACCAGGGGTTTATCATGCGTAGGCGCACATTCTGTAAGACAGCTTTAGGCGCGGCCGTGGCCGCTACATTGCCAGGCTGTGGCTCCGGCTCAAAATCTCCTGCTGCCGATGTTGGCAGCTTCATTCCCGCCGTAAGCGGCGCCGGCGACGAAATTTCGATTGAGTCCGCGGCGATTGTCGAACTCGCCGATAACCTGCAAGGCCACTTGTACCTGCAGGCTGATGCCGGCTACAACGCCGCCAAACTAGTCTGGAACGGCATGTTCGACCACAAGCAACCGGCGATGGTGGTGCAGTGTGCATCGACTGACGACGTCGTCAGCGCAGTGACGTTCGCCCGCGAGCGCGACCTGCTCGTGTCCGTCAAGTGTGGCGGTCACAGTCTTCCGGGCAAATCGACGTCGGACGGCGGCATGATGATCGACCTGTCGCAGATGCATTCGGTCGACGTCGATGTCGATGCAATGACGATGCGCGCAGACGGTGGCTCGCTACTGAGCCATCTCGATGATGCCGCGATGGCGCACAATTTACTCACGACAACGGGTATTGTCTCGCACACGGGCGCGGGCGGTTTCACGCTGGGAGGCGGCCTCGGACGCACGGACCGCAAGATGGGTCTCGCTATCGATAATTTACTGGCCGCGACCGTCGTCACGGCCAGCGGCGATGTTGTGCACGCCAGTGAAGACGAGAACGCCGATTTGTTCTGGGGCCTGCGTGGTGGCGGTGGCAACTTCGGCGTAGTTACCGAATTCGTCTACCGTCTGCATCCGTTCAATCCAACCGTGTATGGCGGCGACCTGATTTACGACATCGACAAGGACTTTTTCGAGTTTTATGCCGAACTCCACGACACACTGCCCGACGAGGCCAATATCGAACCAAATCTCGCCCCAGGCGAAGACGGTCGGATGGCTGCGATCGTTGGCGTCACCTGGTGTGGCGATCATGCGGCCGGCGAGAAGGCGCTGGCGCCGATGCTCGCATTTGCGGGCCTCAAGAGCGGCGAACTCGGCCCTCTGTCTTACCACGACCTACAGACCGGTGCCGACGGTTTTCTCGGCCATGGTCGTCAATACTATCTTAAGTCGGGTTTTCTGCGGGAACTCACTCCGGCAGCCATTGAGGTCATCGTCGAATTTGCAAACCGCGGTACTGTTGGTGCGTGGTTCCAGCACCTCGGCGGGGCCACATCGAGGATCGCGTCCGGTGCGACAGCTTATGTGCATCGAGACGTAGCCTTCAATTTCGGCATTATGTATTTTGGCGATGACCCGGCGCAAAACGACGCGGGTATTGCGGCGGTTCGTGAGTTTTACCAAGCCATGCAACCGCACATGGCCGGGTTCTATACCAACCTACACGACGATAGCGAGCAAAACACCTGGGGTAACTACGGTCCGAACTACCCGCGCCTGGTCGGGATAAAAAACAAGTACGACCCGGGCAACCTGTTTCGCCTGAACGCGAACATCAAGCCGAGTGCATAGTTCGAAATACTAGGTCGGATTACTCATGAATAATCCGCGCCTAATCCTCTGCGAGGCGCGCGCCCGACAGGCGCACATATCGCCAGGCTAATAGTACAGCTGCCACAGACAGGCCGACGATGAACGCGCCCCAGGTGTAACTTGGCGGCGCCCTGTAGGTGACGGCCGCCACGTAGGCAAGCGGGAACGCGAGCGCCCAGTAGGCGAAGGCACTGATGGCCATAGGGATTCTAGTGTCCTTATAACCACGCAAGGCCCCGGCAGAGCCGACTTGCACACCGTCGGCAATCTGGAAAATAGCGGCCATCATCAACAGGCTGACCGCTATGCTCGTGACTGACGGGTCGTTCGTATAAAAACTGATAATGGCGTCCCGAAAAAACAACATGAACGCTGCAGAGCAGCACATGAAGAGCCCACAAACGACAATCCCCAATCCTCCGCTAAAGCGTGCAGCCTGCGGATTGCCGGCACCGAGCGCATGGCCAACCCGAATCGTAATTGCTGAACTCAGTGCAAGCGGAACCATGAACATCGTCATCGCGAAACTAATCGCAACTTGATGCGCGGCGGCAATCGATGCGCCACGAGTACCCATGAGCACCGATACCGCATTAAACAACCCGGCTTCGGCTGTGATCGTAATGGCGATTGGCACACCGAGAATCAGAATTTCTTTCAGGACCTCGGGACGTATGGGCGCAATCCCCGAGAATATCCGCAACGACCGATACTTTGGATTCCACATCATGTAAACGGTGAGTGCGATCACCATCAACCACATGGTGATCGCACTGGCGTAGCCGCACCCAATGGCACCCAGCGCGGGCGCACCAAAATGACCAAACATCAGTACCCAGTTCAGAAACACATTGACGATGAGTGACAACACCGATACGTACATGATCGGTCGGGTCGCGCCGATTCCTTCGGTCGTGAACCGCAAGGCGAGAAACACGAAAATGGCGGGAGCACCCCATACGATGGCATGCACATAGCCCGTGGTGAGGCCCCGAAACTCGGCATCAATGCCGATCGTATCAAGCGCTGGTTCTACGAACCTGAACGCGATGACCATCAACACTATCGCCACGAATATTCCCAGGTACATTCCCTGGCGCGTGTAACGACCGATCATCTCCGGATTTCCAGAGCCGTAATGTCTGGCAGCAATCGGCGAGATTGCCATTAACAGGCCCAGGCAAATCGAGAAGCCGAAGAACCAGACGCTGCCGCCGACGGCAACCGCCGCGAGCGATTCAGCGCCCAGTTGTCCCGCCATCACCGCATCTGCGGCATGCATAAGTGCAATAGATAGATTATTGACGATCAACGGGCCCG
>JADFKA010000181.1 GCA_022565135.1 Pseudomonadota bacterium | reverse complement strand
ACTTTTTTCCCTGAGTACGCGGGACACGCCTTTAAGCGTCCCTCCGGTGCCAAATCCCGTAACGAAATAGTCGAGCCCGTCATCCGCAAACGCTGCGAGGATCTCCGGCGCTGTCGTACGCGAATGCGCATCTGCATTGGCCTCGTTCTCGAACTGGCGAACGAGAAACCAGCCATGTTTTTCGGCGAGCTCAACGGCCTTGGCGAGCATGCCACTGCCTTTGAGGTGGGCCGGCGTCAAGACGACCTTTACGCCCATGAAGCGCATCATCTTGCGTCGTTCAATGCTGAAACTTTCAGCCATGGTGACAACGAGTGGGTAGCCTTTTTGCGCGCAGACCATCGCCAGGCCGATGCCGGTGTTACCGCTGGTTGCCTCGATTACGGTTTGGCCTGGTTTGATCGCGCCGGTTTTTTCAGCATCTTCAATAACGCCGAGCGCCAGCCGGTCCTTGACCGAACCCATCGGATTGAATGATTCAATTTTGACGAATATGTTGGCGTTATCGGAGCCGATATTGTTGAGGCGTACGACGGGTGTATTACCGATGGTTTCGAGAATGTTTTCGTATCTGGCGTTCATCTTTCTTATTCCTGGTAGCGGATGCACTGCGGACACTATTCAGTAGTTAGTGCACGATAACGCACCATGGTTCGCCGGTAGCTGCCGGAGTTACGCAGGCGCTCTGCTAATTCGCCATGCAGCTTTTCTTCCCAGTAATTCCAGCGTTCCACAAATTGATTCGCGAGCTCGTAGTCGCCTGAGTATTGTACCTGTAAAACCTGCCGCAGCATTTGCTCGATGACTTCGTGGTAACGGTCGTAATTGATCGTCAGCAGGCGTGACTCAGCGTCGGGTTCAAGCAGGCCGAATTCCATGTAGAAATTGAACTGCATGAGTTGCATGGTCTGGTATGGTTGCTCTGCACGAGGCTGCACGATCTGCAACGTGCGCCGGATGCCATCAGCGTAATGTGCGCGCAGCGTCGTCTCGTCATGGTAACCGGCTTTTGCGAGTGCCGATGCTACGAACAGCGACACGAGATCGGATTTGAGCTCTTCGAACAGATCGGCTCGATCAGCGAGTGCGGTGCCGAGGTCACGGCCATCGGCGGCCTTGCTGACTCCCAAATAGTGTCCAACCTCATGCCATAGGGTGTGGTCAAAGCCGCCGTCACTGGTCAGGTCATCGCAGTTACGGCCGTCGATGACCGCGTCAAAGCGCTTCTTTTTGTTGGCGAATATTTCGATATTGGTCAGGATGTTGTTGCGCACGAGTATGGTCCTGCCGTACTTACGTGCAAAGTCGGCATTATTCGGCAGAATCGTGGCCGAGTTTGCGCCGCGAGCCTGTCCAAAGTCGGCGATAACGTTGTAAACGCCGACCAGGATTCGAGAGTGCAGGGTCTTGTGGTGCTCGTAGGGCAAAGCATTCTCAAACGACTGCAGCTCGGCTATCGTCGCTTGCAATGCGCGGCTTTTGTCCTCGTCTCGGGCCAGGATGCTGGCACTGTAAAAGCCCTTGACGCCGAGAAGATGATCGTCGTAGGTTTCATAGCTGCCGATCTGGATATTCAATCCAGCAAATGTGCCGCTCACCCAGGACGCATCGCCCGATTCGTAATCACCGCTGAGCAGATCACGGCCGCGATTGCGAAGGTATGCGGCAAAATCGGGTGTTTCGTCTGCGAGCAGCTGAGCCGCCGCGTTCAGGTGTCGTCTGACCTCGCGCAATTGCGCCGCGTAGGCGAGAGCGTAAGGAACTGTATAGAAAGCGTCGACGTTGTCCTGGGTGGATTCGAGTTGCCGTCGCAAGTCATTGTGCAATGCGTCGATTTCCGGAAATCGGTCGAGCCGGTCGAGATCGGCCGCAATGTTTGCAGCCGTGGCTCTGCGCACAACGCTGCGCAACGCAAGAATATCCTTGGTAGCTGCTGGGTTGTCTGACAGAAAAGCATCGATTTCGACGCGCTGCAGGTTTGCAGGATAAACATTCCTGCCGGGTACCTCCGCTGTCACCGGGAGCACGGCGAGACGGTCATTTTCAAGGGTTGTAACGATTGGCCCCTTGGCAAGGTAGTACAGATCGAGCAGGTTCTGTGTTGCGGTGGATTGTCCGGATACATCGTGCAACGCGTCGAGGGCGGCCTTCGCTGCCAATGCTTGTGGGTGCAGCTGCTGCTCGTACAGCGCATGCATGATGTTGCCCGCGACGAGCAGTTCGCCGAGAGCTTGTGATTCCGCGGCGCTCAGGTGACTCAGATCGGGAGCAAGCGTTACCCTGAGCGTCGAATCGAGGATCGGCTGCGTTTGCTCCACGGACCAGTAGCCGTCCGGCAGATCCGCAGCCGCGGGCGCAGCCATCAGTGCGGCGGTGGCAAATGCTGAAAGAAGTGATTTCATGAGTATTCTTCAGTCAAGGAATTCGGTGGTTGTCTGACGCTTGCGATTGACGATAAGCCTGGTGACGTCGGGGCGCAAATAGTGCCCGGCGACATCGAGGCTGTGTCGCGCTTCGAGCACCAGGCGATGATTGAGTTCGGCAATGCGCAGCGATTCCGTCCCGACCTCGGGCTCGAGCAGCCAGTCTCCGCAGGGCAGGGCGATGCAGGAGCCGCCGTCAGCCATAACGTCATCTGCTGATGCACGCAATTCGTCCGCAGCAGGTAATGCATCGCTAATGTTATCGCGCGACATCAATCCTGCGACCGACACCACATAGGATCGGCTTTCGCGAGCACTAAAGCGTATTATATCGTCTGTGTTGCGTCGACTGCCGGGCCAGATCGCGACATGCAAATCCTCCCCCTGGCCGTACAGCGCGGCGCTCGCCAGCGGCAGCCAGTTTTCCCAGCAGTTGAGCCCGCCGGCAGTAAATGCTCCGAGCTTGTGCGTACGCAGGCCGTTGCCGTCGCCCGTGATTGCGCTCATCGCGACCGGCGTGTTCATGAGCGGTGTCGGTCGCTTTGTCGCGGTTACGATGATTTCTTCAAATATGTCTTACTGTGCAAGTGCCGGAACGCTGATCAGCAAACTGACGGCCATAACACTCAGCACTTTGCCGATGCTCAAGGGATAGTTCTCGACTGTCTTGTTGGAATAGCTCATTTTCTCCCCCCTCGGGGCAGCGCTTCGAACATCATGCGCCTATTTTTAATGGCTTCGCTTCAGAGCTGTTAGCCAATGACGGTCAGGCGAAAAAATGTCAAAGGAAACAGCCGCTTTGGTCAACAATCTGAAGTGCCGTTTATGGCACCAAGCATACCACGTATGATCCTTAATGCAGCGTTGTACGGCGTTGTAACCCGGTGCTCAATTAGGGTTTTCTGTTAAATTGTCGGCGGCAACTTACTGACCAGGATGAATCGATATGCATGGATTGATGATGGACGCTCCGCTGCTGATCTCGTCGATTGCGGAGCATGCCGCGAAAAATCACGGCGATCGCGAGATTATGTCGATAACGGCGGACAATCCGGAGCATCGATATACCTACCGCGAATGTTTTGCGCGATCAAAGCAGCTGGCAAACGTACTTGACAGACTCGGTATTAGTCGCGGCGACCGGGTGGCAACACTGGCCTGGAACGACTACCGGCACCTGGAGATGTACTACGGCGTCAGCGGGGCCGGGTATGTCTGCCACACGATCAACCCACGGCTGTTTCCCGAGCAACTCGTGTTTATTATCAATCACGCCAAGGACCGATGGATTTTCACCGACGTCATGTTCGTGCCGCTGCTTGAATCGATTGCCGACAAGATCAGCCGTGTCGAGGGTTTCGTCGTGTTGACAGACGCAGCACACATGCCCGAGTCGTCGCTCAGCAACATGCTTTGTTATGAGACGCTCTTGGCCGCCGAATCAAGCGACTACACGTGGCCGGACCTCGATGAACGTTCTGCGTCATCACTTTGTTATACGTCCGGCACGACTGGCGATCCCAAGGGTGTTCTCTATGATCACCGGTCGACTATTTTGCATGCCTATGCTGGCGTTGCGCCAGACGTCCTGGGCCTTTCGAGTCTCGACTGCATCATGCCGGTTGTGCCATTGTTTCATGTCAATGCGTGGGGCACGCCATACTCG
This sequence comes from Pseudomonadota bacterium, assembly GCA_022565135.1. Taxonomy (GTDB): domain Bacteria; phylum Pseudomonadota; class Gammaproteobacteria; order Steroidobacterales; family Woeseiaceae; genus UBA1847. Next base: position 540 of record JADFKA010000181.1, on the reverse strand, counting down.
GCCGTGATGGTCGGTGCCAAGATCGTTTTCCCCGGACCGAAAATGGGGGATGGTGAGACGCTCTACAAATTGATTCAGTCCGAAGGCGTCAGCCTGACACTGGGCGTGCCAACCGTCTGGCTCGCTGTCCTGCAATACGCCGAGAAGGCAGGTAAGCGACTGGATCACCTGCAACGAGCGGTCATTGGCGGCGCGGCTGTGCCGCAGTCAATGATCAAGGAGTTTCGTGACCAGCACGGCGTTGAGGTTCGCCAGGGCTGGGGCATGACCGAGATGAGTCCGCTTGGCGCGATCAACTCAATCAAGGCGGGTCTCGACGGGCTGACCGATCAGCAAAGTCTGGACCTGGCGACCAGAGCAGGTCGCGGCATTTTCGGCGTCGAGCTGCGCATGGTTGACGACGATGGCAACGAACTGCCGTGGGACGGTGAGGCCTATGGTGCCTTGCAGGTGCGCGGACCCTGGGTCTGCAGCGACTACTTCAGGCTCGGCGGCAGCGCGGGCGCGCATACCGATGACGGCTGGTTTGATACGGGCGAT
>JADFKA010000180.1 GCA_022565135.1 Pseudomonadota bacterium | reverse complement strand
CAAGGCCGTGATTGGTGCCTATGGCTGGCTCGATGATCTGTTCAATCTTATTCGGCAACGCGGCATCGAGAGCGCGCCCGACTTCATCACGGTGGACAGCGGTGACGGTGGCACGGGTGCCGCGCCGATGAGCCTTATCGACAATGTCGGCCTACCGATCAAGGAAAGCCTGCCGCTGGTCGTCGACAAACTGATGCACTATGGACTTCGAGATCGTATCAAGGTCGTTGCGAGCGGCAAGCTGATCAATCCGTCGGATGCTGCCTGGGCATTGTGCATGGGTGCCGATTTCGTGAATTCTGCACGCGGCTTCATGTTCGCCCTCGGCTGTATCCAGGCATTGCAATGCAACAAGAACACCTGCCCAACCGGTGTAACGACACACGACCGGAAATTGCAGCGCGGCCTCGTTCCGGCAGACAAAGCTGAGCGCGTCAGACGTTTTTCGGACACGATGCGTAAAGAAATCGGCATCATCGCGCACTCTTGCGGCGTCGCTGAACCGCGTCGACTACGCCGTTATCACTGCCGTATCGTGCAAGCCGACGGCCGATCCATGCCACTCGATGAGTTATATCCTGACGTCGAGAGCGCGTACGACTAGACTATCCGTCGTCTATTTTTTCTTTGGCAGGTACAGATCGGTCAATGTACCCGCATAAGCCTCGGCCGCGAATGCGACCGTTTCGGACAGTGTTGGGTGTGAATGAACGGTCAGGCCGATGTCTGCTGAATCGGCGCCCATCTCGATAGCGAGTCCGATCTCGGCGATGAGTTCGCCCGCATTCGGTCCGACTATCGCACCACCAAGAATTCGACCCGTATTCTTGTCCCACAGTAGTTTCGTAAATCCTTCCGAGCGCCCCAGCGACATAGCGCGGCCGCTCGCTGCCCATGGAATCTGCGTCTTGTCGTAGTCGACGCCCTGCTCTTTCGCCTCGGTTTCGGTCAGCCCGACCCAGGCAATTTCGGGATCGGTGTAGGCAACCGATGGGATCGTGCGCGCGTCGAAATAACTTTTCTCTCCAGCGGCTACCTCCGCGGCAACTTTTGCCTCGTGCGATGCTTTGTGGGCGAGCATGGGTCCTGGCACGATGTCACCGATCGCAAATATGTGCGGCACGTTCGTGCGCATCTGCTTGTCAACGTCGATTACGCCGTGCTCGCTGAAATTGACGCCGGCTTTTTCGGCGTCGAGCTTGTCACCGTTTGCGCGTCGGCCAACGGCAATCAGTACGCGGTCGTAAATACCGATTGATGGCGCGTTCTTGCCCTCGAAGGAGACTTCTATACCCGGCACGGTCGTTCGCATTCCCGTCACTTTCGTTGCGAGCATGATCGCCTCATAACGTGGCTTGACGATCTTGAGAAACGGACGCAACAAGTCCTGGTCAGTCCCCGGCATCAGCGTATCCATCAATTCGACGACACTGACGTCCGTACCCAGCGCACTGTACACACCGGCCATCTCGAGTCCGATAATGCCACCGCCGACAACGAGCAGGCGCTTTGGTAACGGACTGATATCGAGAGCACCCGTCGAATCGATGATTCGCGGGTCATCTGGAAGACCGGTCAGCTCGGCGCATTGTGACCCCGCCGCGATGATGCACTGCTCAAACGTGATCGTCTCGTCATCGTCGAGACGCAGAGTTTTTGCCGACGCAAATTTCGCTGTGGCGTGAATGACGCGAACCTTGCGCGCCTGCGCGAGTTGCGTGATACCGCCGGTGAGCCTGCCGACCACATCATGCTTCCAGGCACTTAATTTAAGCGCATCGATTTTCGGCTTGCCAAAAGTCACTCCATGCTCGGCCATGGCCGCAGCATCGTCGATGACCTTGGCGGCGTGCAGGAGTGCCTTCGATGGTATGCAACCCACATTCAAGCAGACACCGCCAAGCGTGTCGTAGCGTTCCACGAGTATGACGTCGAGACCCAGATCGGCCGCACGAAACGCCGCCGTGTATCCGCCCGGGCCTGAGCCAATGACGACCAGCTGCGCCTTGTGTTCGGCCACTACGGAATCGCCTCAAGCAGGCGGTCAACGTCAGCAAGCAGCTCGCCAAGATAGGTCGTGAAGCGAACGGCCGCGGCGCCGTCGATTACGCGATGGTCGTAGGACAACGACAATGGCAGCATCAGGCGCGGTTCGAACTCCGAGCCGTTCCAGACAGCTTGCATTGACGAACGCGATACGCCCAGAATCGCGACTTCCGGTGCGTTTATGATCGGCGTGAAAGCCGTGCCGCCGATGCCACCGAGACTCGAGATCGTAAACGATGCGCCTTGCAGCTGCGCTCCCTTGAGTTTGCCGTCACGAGCGAGAGCCGAGAGTTTTGCGAGTTCAGTCGCTAGTTCGTAGACATCCTTTTTATCCGCATCGCGGATGACCGGCACCATCAGGCCCCGGTCGGTGTCGGCCGCGAAACCGAGATGGCAATAATGCTTGTAGATAATGCTGGCGCCGTCGTCGGCAAGCGATGCATTGACCTTTGGAAATTCTTTGAGGGCAGCCGCACAAGCTTTCATGATGAACGCGAGCGGCGTCAACGAGATACCGCGTTCCCTGGCCGGTCCTTTGAGTTGCTGGCGTCGTGCCTCCAGATCTGTGATGTCGGCGAGATCATGTTGTGTGACGTGCGGCAGGTTCACCCAGCTCGCCTGCAAACGCGGGCCTGCGATTTTCTGGATTCTCGTCAACGGCTGTGTATCGATTTCGCCAAACTTGGAAAAATCGATGCTGGGCGTCCTGGGCAGACCACCACTTGTGCTCGCAGCTTTCTGACCCGTCAGTATGCCCTTGACGAAGGCCTTGATGTCATCGTGAACGATGCGCGATTTTTGCCCACTGCCTTTGACTTGCGCGAGATCCACACCGAGTTCGCGAGCGAGCTTGCGGACCGATGGACTCGCATGGGCACGGGAAAAACCGGTGTTGTCGAAAGCCGCTGGGGCACGCGGTGGTGCTGGTGGTTTGGCTGGCTCCGGTGGTACTGGCGCGGATTTTGTCTGTGCGGCGACCGCAGCAACCTTCTCTGCAGACGGTTCGACTGCATGTGCAACCGCCTCGATAATCGCCAGCGATGACCCCTCGGACACTTTATCGCCGACCTTCACGAGCACCGACTCGATGCGCCCGCTGACGACGGCCGGCACATCCATCGCGGCCTTGTCGGTCTCCAGAGTGACAAGCGAGTCGTCGACATCGATCTGATCGCCTCTGGAGATAAAGACTTCGATAACCTCGACGTCCTCGAAATCGCCTAATGCAGGCACAACCAGTGTCTGTACGACGCCGGTCTTGGGCGACCCGCCGGCGGGCACCGCGAGTATCGTCGTTTCACCCGACGGCGGATGCATGAGTGCAGGAGTAATGACGACGGTGTCGCCCACCTCGATCGACAACTTGCCGATAACGTCACCAGTCGATACCGTGTCACCAACGGCAACACTCAATGCCTCGATGGAACCGTTTTCGGGCGACGGTATATCCATCGCGGCCTTGTCTGTCTCGACCGTGATGAGCCCGTCTTCCCTGGCAACTTCGTCGCCCACCGCAACGAGCAGCTCGATCACCTCGACATTCTCAAAGTCGCCAAGGTCGGGAATGATTAATTCAATCGTGTGCGCCAATATCGAATTCCCGCCGGCCCGCCTACAGCGTCACCGGATCCGGTCGATCCGGATCGATACCGAATTTGTGGATTGCCTGTGCAACGGTTTTCTGATCGAGCACACCATCATCGGCCAACGCATTCAACGCGGTCAAAGCAATGTAACGCTGATCGATTTCGAAGTGCTGCCGCAGCGCTTTGCGGGCGTCGCTGCGACCGTAACCATCCGTGCCCAACGATATGAAACTTCCAGGCACCCAGCGTTGAATTTGATCGGGCACGATCTTCATATAATCCGTCGCCGCAATATAGGGACCGGGTCGATTGGCCAGGCACTCTTCAATGTAGCATTTGCGCGGCTCGTCTTCCGGATGCAACTGGTTCCAACGTTCGACTGTGAGCGCGTCGCGCCGCAACTCGTTAAAACTCGTGACCGACCAGACATCGGACGGTATGCCGAAGTCTGTCTCAAGAATTTCTGCCGCGCCCAGCACCTCACGAAGAATCGTGCCCGAGCCCATGAGTTGCACGCGAATTTTGCCCTGCCCACCCAAGACTGCACCAAAAATACCAAACAGAGAGAGAGATAGAAAAAGACTTTTCACTTCCAAATTATTAGAATGAAGTTTTTAAACGCGCATAATAAAACAATGAAAAATACCAACCCCCCCCGTAAAAAGGTCGAACGAAAGTTCAAGCGAAGGAAAGAGGCGCCACCGCCGCTCCGGGTTCACCCCCTCCAGCGACTCGGCGCCTTCACCATAAGTGTCGTCATGGCATTTTACCCCTTCGCCGGCTACGCTAACCCTGCTCTGCCCACTGGTCCCGACATCGTCCACGGCGGCGTCACCATTGGTGTCGATGGCCAGATCATGAATATCGATCAGACCACCGCTGCCGCCATTTCGTTCCCGCGTCATCCGAACGACATCAGCCTCTACCCGGAGCAAGTGCTTGACCTGATAGGCTACTTGCACGATGATCTGGGAGCCGATCACCCATTTTCGAGCGTCAGCGCAG
>JADFKA010000179.1 GCA_022565135.1 Pseudomonadota bacterium | reverse complement strand
CATCTATCTCGTGACGGCATGGTCATAATGGCCTCACATGAAGATGCTGAAATCGACGCACCCGTGCAAACGATACGACTGCAATGAGCGCAGCAGAGCAACAAATTCCCGGCGTCTTCACAGGCATGATGGCTGTCGCAAGGCGCGATCTGCTGCTGGCCTGGAAGCGGCCCGGTGATGTGCTGAATCCCCTGTTCTTCTTCGCCATGGTGGCGACGCTGTTTCCATTGTCCGTCGGTCCAAGTATTGAGCAGCTTGAACTCAGTGGCCCCGGGGTGCTCTGGGTCGCGGCCTTGCTCGCGATGTTATTGTCGCTGAACAGCCTGTTTTTAACGGACCACGAAGACGGCAGCCTCGAGCAAATGCTTGTCAGTCCGTTGCCATTGTCGGCGTTGGCGTTGGGCAAGACGATCGCCCACTGGTTGACAAGTGGCTTGCCTCTGGTGCTGGTATCGCCATTGCTGGCGATGACTTTTCGCATGCCAGTAGCCGCGACCAGCGTCTTGATGCTGACCTTGTTGCTCGGTACTGTCAGTCTGAGTTTGCTCGGCTCGATTGGCGCCGCATTGACAGTGGGATTGCAGCGAAGTACCGCGTTATTGAGCTTGCTGATTCTGCCTCTTGCGATGCCCGTACTCATTTTCGGTGCCCGGACCGTGTCACTCGCCGCAGCAGGCGAGAGTGTGGCAGGCGGCTTATACTTCCTCGCGGCTTACGCCGTGTTAGCTCTTTCGCTAGCGCCTTTTGCAGCCGCTGCGGCACTCCGTATAAGTAACGAGTAGAATTTGGGCGCATGTGGAACCTTCTGTACAGACTGGCGTCACCGCCACACTTTTATAAATTGGCTGCGGGAATGATTCCGTGGTTTGCCGTATCGGGATTACTGGCTGTGGCGTACGGCGCTTATGCGGGGCTGTTTATCGCCCCACCTGACTACCAGCAGGGCGATGCATTTCGGATTATTTACGTGCATGTACCGTCAGCATATTTGTCGATGATGGCTTATGTGATCATGGCGACAGGCGCTGGCATCGGCTTGATTTGGCGCATGAAATTGGCGCATGCCGTGGCCGCCGCCGCCGCGCCACTGGGCGCGTGGTTTACGTTCCTGGCCCTGGTAACCGGATCGATCTGGGGGCGGCCGATGTGGGGTACCTGGTGGGAGTGGGGCGATCCACGACTCACGTCCGAACTCGTCATGCTATTTCTCTATTTCGGTTACATTGCTCTTCGTGGTGCAATTGACGATACCGCCAAAGCCGACCGGGCGAGTGCGGTACTGGCGCTCGTTGGCGCAGTCAACGTGCCCATCATTCACTTTTCCGTCGAGTGGTGGAGTTCGCTGCACCAGGGTCCTACGCTGATCAGGGAAGGTGGTCCCGCAATCGACAGTGCGATGTTGTATCCGTTGCTTGCAATGATCCTGGGATTTACGCTGCTGTTCGGCGCGCTGTTGTTGCGCAGAGTCAGGACTGAGGTCCTGTACCGCGAACGGCGTACCAAATGGGTAAGAGAAATGATCTTGTCAACGCCGGGAAATTATCTGTGAATGGAGTGTCGATGGGCGCGTACGGCGCGTACGTATGGAGTTGTTTCGTGTTGACCGCAATCGTCTTCTTGATTTGCGAGTGGCGCGCAAGGCGGCGGCAGCGCCAGGTGTACCGTGACATTGAGGTACGGGTTAAAGCGCTCGGAGGTTGCCAATGACACCGCGGCGACAACGCATGCTTGCCGTTGGGCTCGCTGCGTCGGGAATCATGATCGCGACCGCGCTCACACTTGAAGCGCTGAAAGACAATATGATGTTTTTCATCAGCGTCACGGACGTTGTCGCTGGCGAATATCCTGCCGATCGCAATTTCAGAATTGGTGGGCTGGTTGTTGACGGTAGTATGCAACGCGAAACAGGATCCATGGATATCTTGTTTCGCGTGACCGATCTGCGCTGCGAAATGTCCGTCACCTATTCGGGCGTGTTGCCGGATCTGTTTCGGGAAGGTCAGGGCGTCGTTGCACACGGACGCATCGACAGCAGCGGCATGTTTATAGCTGACAGGATTATGGCCAAGCATGACGAGAATTATATGGCGCCTGAAGTGGCGGCGTCGCTTGCGGAACATGTGAATGAACAGACGGCGGATTTGGTGCAAGGTGGACCGGAGTGTGACTCGTAATGATCCCTGAGATTGGACATTTTGCCTTGATACTCGCGCTGTCCCTGGCCGTTTGCCAGGGTGTCCTGCCGTTGATAGGGGCACATCGAAATGACGCCGCGATGATGTCCGTTGCAAGAACGGCAGCGCTCGGGCAGTTCGTTTTCGTCGCGGCGGCATTTGCCTGTCTCGCCTGGTCTTTCGTGCAGAGCGATTTTTCCGTGGCATACGTCGCGAATCACTCGCAGCTGGCGTTGCCCACGATTTACAAGATATCGGCCGTGTGGGGCGCTCACGAAGGATCGCTCCTGCTTTGGGTGCTGCTGCTGTCGGCCTGGACCATCGCCGTGGGTCGATTCAGCCATGATCTTCCCGATGCATTCGCGGCGCGCGTGATCGGTGTTCTCGGACTGCTGTCGACAGGGTTCCTGTTGTTCACATTGCTGACATCGAACCCGTTCGTCCGCCTGCTGCCGGCGCCCCTCGATGGTGCAGACCTGAATCCGCTCTTGCAAGATCCCGGACTCGCCATTCATCCGCCAATTCTTTACGCAGGTTACGTCGGTTTTTCCGTGGCGTTCGCGTTCGCGATCGCGGCCATGTTGAGCGGCAACCTGGACCAGAAGTGGGCCAGGTGGACGCGCCCCTGGACCACTCTCGCATGGCTATTCCTGACCGTTGGCATTGCGCTCGGTAGCTGGTGGGCGTATTACGAACTCGGCTGGGGAGGCTGGTGGTTCTATGATCCGGTTGAAAACGCTTCGTTTATGCCGTGGCTTGTCGGTACTGCACTCATCCATTCACTGGCTGTGACCGAAAAACGCGGCTTGTTCAAGAGCTGGACGTTGTTGCTCGCGATAACGGCATTCTCGCTGAGTTTGCTTGGCACATTCCTGGTGCGTTCCGGCATTCTTGTTTCGGTGCATGCGTTCGCAACCGATCCGGCACGTGGCTTGTTTATCCTGATATTTCTCGGCATCGTTGTTTTTGGCGCTCTGGGCCTGTATGCATGGCGTGCGCCCGAACTCGATTCACCGGCCGGATTTCGCCCCGTATCGCGCGAGACTTTTTTGCTCCTGAACAATGTTTTCCTCGTGGTTGCCGCCGCGCTGGTTTTTATGGGCACGCTCGCGCCACTCGCGATCGAGGTAATGAATGCCGGAAAAATCTCGGTGGGCCCGCCCTGGTTTGAGATAGCGCTGGCGATTCCCCTGATTCCGCTGGTATTGCTCATGGGTGTGGGTATGCACACGGCCTGGCGCGCACAGGAGCCCGGTCCACTGGCGCGCCGACTGCGTGTGCCGGCGCTGCTGGCCATCGTCGCCGGACTATTGATACCGGGTGTGATTTTCGGCCGTTTCGGTCTGCTGGTTTGTATTGGCACGATTGCAGCACTATGGATCATGATCGCGGCAACGCTCGAACCCATTCGGTCGTGGCGTCGAGAACCTGGAACCACGGCAATCACGCGATCGGTACTCGGCATGTCTGTTGCTCACTTCGGTCTTGGCATGTTTGTTCTGGGCGTCACGCTCGTGTCGGCATTCAATATCGAATCTGACCAGGCGTTGCGCACGGGCGGCGTGGTTGAAATCGCCGGCTACCAGTTCGAATTGCGAGAAGTACGCGATGTCCAAGGGCCAAATTACGCTGCGATAGAGGGCACATTCGAAATTCGTAAAGACGGCGAATTCGTCGGTGAGGTGCGTCCGCAAAAGCGCCAGTACCTGGTGCAGAAAAACTGGATGACCGAGGCCGGCATCCTCGCCGGCTGGAACCGTGATCTTTTCATTGCCATGGGCGACCAACTGGGTAATGAGACCTGGAGCGTGCGCATTCAGTACAAGCCCATGATTCGCTTCATCTGGTTCGGTGCATTGGTCATGGCCCTGGGTGGTTTGATCGCGACGACTGATCGCCGTTACCGATTGACGGCGCGCGCCAGGGAACCGGCGCGTGTGGAGCTGGCGGAGTCTGCCGGATGACGCGATTTATCCTGCCGATGATCGCGTTTGCGCTTCTCGTACTCGTGCTGCAGAGTGGTTTGACACTGAATCCCAACGAATTGCCCTCGCCGTTGTTGCAGCAGCCCGCACCGCAGTTCGAGCTGCCGTCACTGGCGGATCCGGAAGCGCTCGTTGGATCGGCCACCTACGAGGACCAGCTGGTGCTGGTCAACATCTGGGCAACCTGGTGCCCGGGGTGCCGACAAGAACACGAATTTCTCAATTCATTGGCACAGTCCGAGGTGATCCCGATCTTTGGCCTTAACTGGCGTGACAATCGGCCCGAAGCGTTGCGTTGGCTTGAGGCGCTCGGAGATCCTTACATGGCGACGGCCTTCGACAGGGACGGGCGTATTGGCATCGACTGGGGCGTCTATGGCGCGCCAGAGACATTTCTCGTCGATGCAGATGGTATCGTCATATACAAACACATCGCGCCGCTGACTCCGGAAATCTGGCAACAGGATTTCCTGCCATTGATCAACGCGCAGAG
>JADFKA010000178.1 GCA_022565135.1 Pseudomonadota bacterium | reverse complement strand
CATCGATCATTTCCCGGCATAGCGAATCCGTATACACCTCGCGGATCTCGCCCATGGCATCCATGATCAGGGCGTCCTGGGTGGGAGTGCCCGCAGCGAGGGCATTGAGGCCAAAGCCTGTACTGCCGAAAGAAATGGCGCCGGCGGTAGCACCTAGCGTGAATTCTCGTCTGTTCAACATTGTGTTGCCCCGAATTGGCGCTGTTTCGAAGGATGATAGCTAAAATCAGTCAAAAAATTCGACTTCAGATCGATGGTTCTCAGTTCAATCCCGGTGATTAACTGGTCAGTGCCCGGTCAAGTCGTCGGACAATAAATATCGCGCAACAGGTGTATCACTTTGTCGATCGGACCAGGTACGAGCGCGTAATAAATTGTCTGTGAATCGCGCCGGGCGCTAACCAGACCCTACCGGCGAAGCCGGCCGGGTTGTTGCGACAGTGTTGACTGGCTCAGCGGAATATCTTCATTCAACTCTCTGATGGAACGTTCTCCCGCGGCCAGGGCGCACAGAATCAGCAGGCGACACTCGTTACCCAACGCTTTCATCAGATCTGCTGCATCGCTGGCATGCAACCGCAATTGTCTGCTCCTACCGTTTTCCGCAGCGAGGTCGTCATGGCTAGTGTTCATCAGTCACCTGGCTTTCTGCTCCCTGGGTGGAAATCCACGATAGATAAAGTCACCCGGATACAGAAGATACTAAGTCTGTGATTAGACCCATTTGACGTGGGTATATTCGAATTATCTAATATACCATGATACAGTGTTGATTACCTGAGAATGGCTCAATGAAAAAATCAGTTATCCGTCTGGCGATCGAGCGACCGCGCCTGGTGTATGCGCTCGTTATATTGTTGACCGCCGCGCTGGGCGCGCTGATGACGCAAATTCGGATCGATACCGACCCGGAAAACATGCTGCCCGCCGACCAGACCGATCGCATGTTTAACAACCAGGTTGAAAATCGATTCACGCTGCATGATGTGATCGTCGTCGGTATCGTCAATCGTCAGCATCCGGACGGCATTTATAACGCCGAATCGCTGGCGGCGTTACACGAATTGAGCAATGCCATTCTGCAACTCGACGGCGTCATCACGCCTGATCTGATGTCTCTGGCCCAGTCCGATAACATCTCTCAGGAGGGACCCGGCACGATCCGTTTCGAATGGATGATGAAAGAGCCACCCGTCACGCAGCAGCAGGCCGATGATATCCGTGCGAAAGTGGAGCGGCTGCCGCTGCTCGTGGACACGCTCGTCTCCGGCGACGGTAAGGCGGCGGCCATTTATGTGCCGATTGTCAGCAAGGATCTGAGCTATCCACTATCCATCGAAATCCAGGCCTTAACCGCCAAGCTTGGGTCCGGCGATGAGTACCACATTACGGGTCTGCCGGTCGCCGAAGACACCTTCGGCCATGACATGTTTGTGCAAATGGGCATCTCGGCGCCATTGGCCGGTCTGATGATCTTCCTGCTAATGCTGTACTTCTTCCGCAGCCCCGCACTGGTCGTCGCACCGATGTTGGTTGCTATGGCGACCGTTATCATCAGCATGGGCTTGCTCATCGGCATGGGATTCACCGTGCACATCATGAGCTCGATGATTCCGATCTTTCTGATGCCAATCGCCGTCGTCGATTCCGTTCACATCATGTCCGAATTCGCCGATAACTACACCGAGGAATCAGAAGCGAAAATCGTCATTTCGGACGTGTTGAATCACCTGTTTCGGCCGATGCTGTTCACATCGCTGACCTCGGCGGTCGGGTTTCTTTCCCTTTTACTTACGCCGATTCCACCGGTACAGGTATTCGGCGCGTTCGTTGCATTCGGCATCCTGGTGGCGTTCGTGCTGAGCATTCTGCTGATTCCGGCCTACGTCGTGCGCATGAAGCCCGCCGCACTTGCGGTGCTGGTATCGCGCCACAAAACGCCGCATCAGGATACGCTTCTGGCGCGCGGGTTGCGCCGCAGCGGGCGCTTCGCATTCGATAATGGCAAGGTCATCTCCGGGCTTGCTGTTGGGCTGATCGCATTGAGCGTCGCCGGCGTTTATCAGATCCAGGTCAACGACAATCCGGTACGCTGGTTCAAGGCAAACCACCCGATTCGCATCGCCGATCGGGTGCTTAACGAGCATTTCGCGGGTACCTACGATGCGTTCCTTGTGCTGACGCATGCGGACGACAGTTCGCTGGCTGAATTCATGAGCCAGGGCAGGGCGCTTCTGAGTGGCACCGCCGCTCCGGTTGCCGAAGAGCTGCGCAACATATTGCAAGCACCGTCGGATGATCTCGGACAATACTATGGCGACCTCATTGCTGCGCTGGACGATGCAGTGTTCGAGGCCGAAGATCCGGCGACGATCGATACGCTGTCGCAGCTCATGGAAATGGCCGAAGCTGCGCAGCTCGCCGCAAAGTACTTTCAAGACCCTAAGATCCTGGAACGAATTGCCGACATTCAGGAAGCGCTGCAGCAATCGGACCTCGTGGGCAAGGTGAATGCCCTCCCGGATGTTATCAAGGTCGTCAATCGGGAGTTAAGAGGTGGCGATGCCGCGGACTATCGCATCCCGGATAGTGTCCCGGCGGTCGCTCAAATCCTGCTGCAGTATCAGTCCTCGCATCGCCCGCAGGATCTGTGGCATATGGTTACGCCGGATTACAGTTCGACCGCTGTCTGGCTGCAACTGAAGAGTGGGGACAATCAGGACATGACGAAGGTGATGCGCGTGCTTGACTCTTATCTGGAAGCGAATCCCCTGCCTGCCGAGGTGGAACTGCGTTGGGCCGGCAAGACCTACATCAACGTCGTCTGGCAGGACGCAATGGTCAAGGGCATGCTGAGAAGCCTGCTTGGCGCAGTTGCGGTCGTCTCGCTGATGATGGCATTCCTGTTCCGGAGTGTCCGCCTGGGACTGCTGGCGATGGTGCCATTGTCTGTCACGATTCTCGGTGCATACGGCGTCATCGGCTGGTTCGGCAAGGACTATGACATGCCGATCGCTGTGTTGTCGTCGCTGGCACTCGGCCTCTCCGTCGACTTCGCTATCCACTTCATAGAACGCACGCGGGCACTGATACGCAGTAGCGGATCATTCGCCGTCACGACAAAGAAGATGTTCGAGGAGCCGGCACGTGCGATTGCACGTAATGCAATCGTTATCGCGATCGGTTTTACGCCACTGTTTTTTGCGCCACTGATGCCGTACATCACGGTCGGCGCCTTTATGGTAGCCATCATGGCTTTATCGGCAGTCTCAACGCTCATTTTATTGCCTGCGCTGATGTCCTGGGCCGGTGCCTGGCTGTTTCCGAAATTGCGCGAGGAGGGCGCATTTCAAGACGTCACACCGGCGGCAACCGGTGCCTGATAAAGGGAGTAACTCTGTCATGCGCAAACGATACTTATTAATAGGACTGGCTCTGGCCGGTTCGGTCGCTGCAGCCGCTGAGCTGCTGACCAACGCGGATGACATCGTCGCGCGCGCCAATCTTGCTGCCTATTACGGTGGTGCTGATGGCCGTTCTGAGGTGCGGATGATTATCAGTGACGCACAGGGCCGCCAGCAGCGCAGGCAGTTTACGGTCCTGCGCCGTGATGTCGAAGATGGCGGTGACCAGCAGTTCCTGGTGATGTTCAGTCAGCCCTCCGATGTCAGGGGAACCATGTTCCTGGTCGACAAGCACATGGACCGGGACGATGATCGCTGGCTCTATCTGCCTGGACTCGATTTGGTCAAGCGGATTTCTGCCGGTGACAAACGTACCAGTTTTGTCGGCGCACATTATTTCTATGAAGATATATCCGGCCGGCGCCCCTCGGATGATTCCCATGAACTCATCGATACGACGGATGAGTATTACCAGTTGAGGCACACGCCGAAGCAGCCGGCATCCGTCGAATTTGCCAGCTACGTCACTTGGATTGACCGCGAGACGTTCCTGCCGATGAAGATCGAATACACGAACGAGGGCGGTGACATCTACCGTCTCGTCAGCGTTCTCGGTGTCGAGGTTATCGACGGCCATCCCACGGTAACCACCAGTCGCGTATCGGATCTCCTGGCGGGTGGCCAAACCGATATGCAGTTCCGCTATATCAAATACGACATTGGTATGCCTGCCGGGATATTCAGCGAACGCTCGCTGCGCAATCCTCCGCGGGAGTGGCTCAAACGCCCCGCTAAGTAGATCATTCACAGCTTATGAACAAGCTGCTGTTGTCATTGTTATTCCTGCCGCTTGTGCTAATGGCGCAGGACGACCTGTGGGACGATGATGACTGGGACGAGGAAGAAACCGGGCCGGTCTGGACCGGGTTCGTTGAAGCGAGTCTTGGCAGTCGGATTACGCGCGATCCTCTGCTCGACACGCGCAACACGCTCGAGGACCTACGCTGGCGCATCGAGTCGGCCTGGGATTTCGCAACGTCATCGTTAAGCCTGAAAGCCGACGCCGGCTATGACGGGATCGAAAATGACTGGTATGCAGATGTACGCGACCTGAGCTGGTCGCTGCGACTCGGTGACAGCACAGATCTCAAGCTGGGACGCCAGATCCAAACCTGGGGTACCGGGGACCTCCTGTTTCTAAACGACCTTTTTCCAAAAGACTTTGTCTCATTCTTCGCCGGCCGCGACGAC
>JADFKA010000177.1 GCA_022565135.1 Pseudomonadota bacterium | reverse complement strand
GGTGGTGACGAATTTGCAGTATTGCTGCCCGAGGTTGGCGAGCAACAGGCGGTGACGATCGCCGATCGTGTTCGTGAATCCGTGTGCGGAAGTACGGGCGATGGCAGCGACTCCCTGATTAAAATTCCAATCAGGATTTCAATGGGCGTCGCCGAGTTGTGCAAGGATATGACGCTGGAAAAACTCATTCGCGCGGCCGACGAAGCGCTGTATCGAGCCAAACACGCAGGTCGAAACCTCGTCTCCAGCTAGATCGTCACTACAATATTATCGATAAGCCGCGCAACGCCAAGAGTCGCGGCAGCCAACACAACAATTTCGTCACAATCGCGATTTGGCATGCTCAAGTCTTCGGCACGCCGTATCGCCACATAGTCGGGCTCGAAGCCGGCCGCTTCGAGCGCGGCGTGGGCGTCACCCTCCAGATCATCGTAGTTGCGTTGGCCGGCCTGCAACTGCTCGCCAATCGCCCTTAGCGTCTCATAAAGCTTCGGCGCAACAGCGCGTTGCTCGTCACTCAGGTAACTATTTCGTGAGCTCATTGCCAGGCCATCATCTTCGCGAACCGTCGGCGCCGTAATGATTTTAATCGGCAAACTCAGATCTTCCGTCATGCGGCGAATGATCATTTGTTGCTGATAATCCTTCTGTCCGAATACGGCGATAGCAGGCTGTACAAGAGAGAAAAACCTGGCGACTACGGTCGTCACGCCATCAAAGTGACCGGGTCGAATCGAACCACAGAAATTCTCGCTCAAGTACGGGACAGAAACGAGCGTGGCATGCTCGATTCCGAACGGGTAGACCGTATCGACCTCTGGGGCAAAAAGAATATCGGCGCCAATTTGCCTGAGACGACGTGTATCGCGCTCCAGCGTGCGCGGATAGCCCGCGAAATCTTCGTGCTCGCCAAACTGAGTCGGATTGACGAATACCGTAACGACAACCCGCTCGGCATGCTCGCGCGCCAGGTCGACGA
Source organism: Pseudomonadota bacterium (assembly GCA_022565135.1). Taxonomy (GTDB): domain Bacteria; phylum Pseudomonadota; class Gammaproteobacteria; order Steroidobacterales; family Woeseiaceae; genus UBA1847. Next base: position 3,685 of record JADFKA010000177.1, on the reverse strand, counting down.
GACTCACGTGACCTACATGAAGATTCCCCATTGTCGGCACGAGCGCGATGTGCTCACCCGCAACACGCCATTCGCTGAGTTGTGCCTGGAGTTCTTGCTTGCCTTGAATGAGTTGCACGGGCGCCTGCTACCAGTTGAATAGACAATGCTCAGGAAAAGCAGTGTTCGGGGGCGGGATAACTGCGGTCTTTGACAGCACGTACGTACGCTTGCAGCGCCGCAAGCGGCGCGTCGTGGCCCTTTTGGAAATTTTTGACGAACCTCGGTGTTCGCCCCTGTGTAATATCAAGAACGTCATACAGCACGAGAATCTGGCCATCAACATCGGGCCCTGCCCCGATACCGATTACGGGGACGTCCAGTGCTTCGGTCGTCCTCTGACCGACTTCATTCGGCACGCATTCAAGCAAGACGATATCCGCGCCCGCATCTTGCAATCGCTTCGCTGAATCGACCATTTCGCTGGCCTGATCAGGTTCCCGTCCCTGGACTTTGAATCCGCCGATCTTATGCACCGACTGCGGTTTCAAACCAACGTGGGCGCAGACTGGAATATCATGTCGTGCGAGATGCCTGACGATGTCCACCTGATCGTCACCCGCTTCCAGTTTGATCATCATCGCACCACCTTTTTGCATGATCCGCACCGAGTTTTCCAGCGCTTGTGCGGGTGTTGTATAACTCATAAATGGCATGTCTGCGACAAGAAATGCGTGACGTAGTCCGCGCGCCACGGCGCGTGAATGATAAACGATATCGGCAACGGTGACGGGCACCGTTGTGTCATGTCCCTGAATTACCATGCCCAGCGAATCGCCGACCAATACCAGGTCCGTTTGAGCGGCATCGACAAGCGCCGCGTAACTTGCGTCATAAGCTGTGAGGCAGGCGATCGGCTGCCCCTGTTGCTTCATTTTCCGCAATGTCGTCACCGTGATGGGCGGCTCAGCCATGCCGCGTTGTTCAAGTTGTGTATACATCGGGTGCTCTCCTAGACCAGCGCCGCGGCTAGCGGATTGAAGAAATGTCGACCACCTGTCGTTCGCTCGATTTGCTGGAACAATAGTTCGTAGTCGGCATCGTTATTAATTGGATCAATTTGTGACGCGTTGACGATTAACAGCGCACTGTCATCGTAATCATGAAAGAAACGGGCATAAGCGTCGGTAAGTCGCTCCAAATAGTGACGGTCGATTGCCCGTTCAAATGCGACCCCTCGCCGAGCAATGCGCTCCAGCAATGCGTCAACCGAGGCCTGCAGATAGATCACCAGGTCCGGAACCGGCGCTTCGATGGCGAGCGTCGCTTCGACTTGCTTGTACAGGCTTAATTCGTCCGCACTCAGGTTTAATTCGGCGAACAGCCTGTCCTTGGAAAACAGGTAATCCGACACTCGAACACTGGTGAATAAATCAGATTGACGCAAACTTTCGATTTGCCGTGCGCGCGCGAACAGGAAAAACATCTGTGCCGGCAGAGCTGCCGATCGGCCGTCGAGGTAGAAGCGCTCCAGAAACGGATTCTCATACGCCTCCTCAAGTACAAGGTCCGCCGACAGGCTATCCGCCAGCCGCCTGGCGAGGCTCGTTTTTCCCACACCAATCGGTCCGTCAACAGCGATGAAACGCGACGAATGCGAAACCTTTCCTGGGTTGCCAACTGTCAAAAGCTCAGATCCCGTCATGAAATACGTTCAATTCGCGGCTCGTCCTCGTCAACGACGATATCGGACAGCGAGCCAAGCCCGGGAATGAGCAGATTCGGCGCTATTTCCCGTAACGGCAACAATACAAAATTTCGCTCGGCAATGCCCGGGTGTGGCACCGTGAGCACGGTATCCGTGATTTCCTGGTTGCCAAATACGAGCAAGTCGAGATCAATCACGCGCGGTCCCCACCGTTGCTGCTCACGCGCCCGACCTTGCGTGCGCTCGATGTCCTGTAACAGTTCCAGCAAGGAAACTGCCGGCAGCATTGTCCGCAGGCCCGCGACTGCATTGATGAAGTCCGGCTGCTCGACAGGACCGTAGGGTGCCGATCGGTACATTGAAGATCGCGCAACGAGATCGGATTTTGGTAGCGTGTCGAGCAATTTGAACGCATCGTCTATTTGGCGAATCGGATCGTCCAGATTGCTGCCAAGCCCGATATAAGCCGACACTGGCACCTGTCGGCCGCCATTCACGACCCGCTCGGCGCACCGCGCCGTCTACGCCGTCTGCGCCGCTTGCGGTTGCCCTCGGGCGGCGTACTGAGTTTAAAACTCTGCGCACGCTGCTCAGCGGACTGGCCCTGTACCTCGGTCCAGAACTGAGCGATATCCTTGTCCACCAGACCGACCTCGCTCTGCAACAACATGAAATCGTAGGCTGCTCTAAAGCGACGGTGGTCAAGAAATTTTATCGCTCGTTTGCCCCGTGTCAGCGCAAATCGGGGTTGCAGTGCCAGCATTTCACGCATCGGAATCGTAAAGCGTCGCGGCATCGAAATGCGACGTTGATGTTGGGCTACGAGCTCATAGGATGCGAGACTCAGGGATTGAGATTCCGACATCTTTTCCTCGGCGCGACGAATCACGGCGAGGCGCCGGGTCGGTGCCCACAGGAATACGCCGATCAGGAACATCGGTGTTACCGACTTGCCCGCCGCAACCCGACTGTCTGAATGTCGCAGTGCCGCACTGACAAACTTCCTGAACGATGCGTCCTCATTGAGCTCCTGGTCGGTAGCAGGAAACAGTTGTGCGAATAGATTGTATTCGCGCAGCAACTCAAAGGTTTTCTCTGCGAATCCTCCCTGAAACAGTTTAAGAAACTCGTCGAATACACGCGCGGCTGGCACATTGGCCAGCAACTCCACATTCTTGTGCATTGCCGCGATGACATCAGAATCGATCGTGAAATCGAGTTTGGCCGCGAACCGTACTGCGCGCAGCATGCGCACCGGATCCTCACGTAGTCGCACGTCGGGATCCCCGATCAGGACCAGGCACCGACGCTCGATATCGCCTAGGCCATTCGTATAATCCCAGATACTGAAGTCAGCAATATTGTAGTACAGCGCATTGCAGGTGAAGTCGCGGCGCCAGATATCCTCTTCGATACTGCCGTAGACATTATCGCGAATGATCCGACCTTTATCATCATGAGCCACATCATCAGCCGCATGATTGGCGGCAGCTCGAAAAGTCGCAACCTCGATAATTTCGCGGCCAAAACGAATGTGCGCCAGTCGGAAACGCCTGCCGATCAGGCGGCAGTTGTCGAACAGCGCTCTGACCTCCTCCGGCGTCGCGTTCGTGGCAACGTCGAAGTCTTTCGGATGCAGATCAAGCAGCGCATCGCGTACGCATCCTCCGACCAGGAATGCCTGGTAGCCCGACTTGTGCAACCGATACAGTACCTTCAGCGCACTCGTTGATATCTCTTTGCGAGACACAGTATGAGCAGCGCGAGGAATGATCGTAGGGGAATCGGACTGTGGCTTCCCACTGTTCTTCAAATGAATTTCCGCTTGAGCATTGAATAGGCGGCCGTATAATAGCAGCCCGCGCACGGCCGGGGCAGGACTAGACCGGCGCACCGCTCCCTTCGTCTAGTGGTTTAGGACGCCGCCCTCTCACGGCGGTAACAGGGGTTCGAATCCCCTAGGGAGTACTAAAAAAATCAAATAGTTATCGGTGGCAG
>JADFKA010000176.1 GCA_022565135.1 Pseudomonadota bacterium | reverse complement strand
CGTTTGTCCGAGAGCGAAAAGCCGTGCATGCAAAATCTTCTTTTCCGCTTGGCCGGGACGTCGCCGTGCGGGAGCATTTTACGGGCGGAAAGCCTTTGGACCTGACGTTGTTTTTGGGCCGCGGGACCGAAGAATCTGCGGAAGAGATTCTAAGGGTTGCGGAGAAGATCATCGATCGGCCCGAATTGGCATTGACGATCGACGGTTTTTTCGACGACCGAAGTGCCGAACGACTTGGCATTATCAGCGAGATCAAGGTGCTGGGTAATCTCAGTGAATTGCCTGATTATGTGCGCCGAAATCACGTCGACATGATTTTTATCTCTTTACCGATTCGCAACGTGCAAAGAGTATCCGAACTGTTGGATGAATTACATGATACGACAGCATCCATATACTACATACCTGACGTCTTTGTCTTCGACCTGATTCAATGTAGAACAACCGATCTTGGCGGAATTCCGATCGTATCTCTTTGCGAAACTCCTTTTTATGGCTCCCGAGGCTTGGTTAAACGCCTAAGCGATATTATCATTTCCTCAGTGATCATCGTGTTGACAAGTCCGCTTATGTTGCTCATTGCCATATTAGTTAAAGTCACGTCAAAAGGGAGCGTAATTTTTAGACAACGCAGATACGGTCTTGATGGACAGGAAATATCGGTCTTCAAATTTCGCTCAATGACTGTTTCCGAGGACGCTGGCGAAATCAGACAAGCAACCAAGAATGACAGCCGCGTTACTCCAATTGGAGCATTTCTGCGTAGATACTCGCTTGATGAGTTGCCTCAGTTTTTCAATGTATTGCAGGGCAGCATGAGCGTTGTTGGTCCAAGGCCGCACGCCATTGTTCATAATGAGGAATACAGGGGCCTGATTAAAGGCTACATGATTCGGCATAAGGTCAAACCGGGTATAACGGGCCTTGCACAGATTCGAGGCTACCGCGGTGAAACGATCGAAGTCGAAGACATGCGAAATCGCGTTGAGGCAGACCTGGAGTACTTGAGGAGCTGGAGCCTTGGATTGGATCTCCGAATTATATTCCAGACCATCGGTTCCGTTTTGTCGGATAAATCAGCCTACTGATGTACACGACATCTTCTTCGCGCCCGGAAACACCCCTTTTGCAGCCGTAGGATTGACCTTGCGTCTCGGGAACGGAGCGGGGGGAAGTGCAGTAGATCCGTCATATTTCTCGCTACAACCAAGATCTGCAAACCAATATTAAGTACCGAGGCTTAGGTGGCACGACGAATAGCAAGCATGTAACCTCTGTCGCCGAGCACTATGGGGCGCCTGGTATTGTGTCGTCCCCGCAATGGTTCGGCAATCGATGATTAGTCATTTCTCATGAAAGCCCAAGACAAGAAAATCGTACATCTGGTCGCCGCAGCCAGACCGAATTTCATGAAGATTGCGCCGCTCTACCACGCTTTGTCGGCGACAGCGTGGTGCGCTCCACGAATTGTCCATACGGGGCAGCACTACGACTTTAATATGTCCGACGCGTTTTTTCGCGACCTTGGACTTCCGGATTCTCACTACAACCTCGGAATCGGCAGCGGCTCGCATGCCGAGCAGACCGGAAATGTGATGATTGCATACGAGAAAGTTTGTCTGGAGAACCCACCTGATGGGATCGTCGTAGTCGGCGATGTGAACTCAACAGCGGCTTGCGCGATGGTCGGCACCAAACTCTGGATTCCGGTGGTGCACCTCGAAGCGGGACTTCGCAGCGGCGATCGTCGTATGCCCGAGGAGATCAATCGCCTGGTCACCGATGCTATCGCGGACCTGTTGTGGACTCCTTCTGCGGACGCCGACGCGAATCTCTTAAGGGAAGGTGTCGATAAGAACAAGATTGATCTCATCGGCAACATAATGATCGATTCGTTCGAAATGCTTCGCAGCAAGATCGAGTCATCGGGTGCCCGTGAGTCATTGGGGCTGAAATCAGAAAAATACGGCATCGTGACGCTGCATCGCCCGTCGAACGTCGATGATGCTGACACCTTGAGAAGCATCGTCGACTCTCTGGAAGAAATAACCGCCGATATTCGCCTGATTTTCGTGTCTCACCCGAGAACGATGAAGAACCTGCAGCGCTTTGCGCTTCTCGACAGACTCCGGGAAATCAACGGTATCGATCTGCTTGACCCAATACCCTACATCGACTTCATGAATATCGTAACGGGCGCCGCCCTCACAATCACAGACTCCGGGGGTCTGCAGGAGGAAACGACCTACCTCGGCATACCGTGTCTGACAATGAGAGAGAACACGGAACGTCCGATCACTGTGACGCAGGGAACCAACAAACTGGTCAGTCATCACGAACTACTGCCTTGCGTCAGGAAGATACTCGCAGGTGAATGGTCGAAAGGTTCGTGTCCACCGCTTTGGGATGGACAGGCGGCAGGTCGAGCGGTGTTAAGTCTCGAGAAACGCTTGTCGCGTCCGGGCGCCTTCAGTCGAGCACCGGCAGGCTAATCAAAAACTCCGTGCCAACCGCAATTTGCGACGACACCTCTATCCGACCACCCAGCGTACGCACGTAATCTCTTGCCTGGTGTGCACCAATTCCCATGCTGTCACTGCCTTTTGTGCTATCGAAAGGCCGAAATAATCGCTCACGAATGAACTCGGAGCTCATGCCCTGCCCGTTATCCCGAATTGACACCAAAGCTGCACTGCCGCCCACTGTCGCCTCTACTTGTATAGAACCACTCTGATCGGTTGCGTCCTGTGCATTTCTGATGATGTGCTCAAATACGCTGGTGAGGCGCTCAGAATCGGCCTCCAGCATCATCGGGTCAGGGCCAATATCCAGTGACGGCACGGGACTCCGTGACTGACAGCGATCGACGGCATTCTTGAGCACATCGCGAAGATCCATCCGGCGTACCGTCGGCGCTTTAGACGCGCTGGTCAACTGTTCCATGAGGCGTTTCATGCGCGCCACGGAGTGCGCGATCGTCTCGAACGTATCGTCAACGAATTTTGGATTATCGCGGAATTTCTCGGCGTTTTTCACAACCAGAGATTGCTGTGCAATCAGGTTGTTCAAATCATGCATTACAAACGCAGTCAGTCGATCGTAGGCGCCGAACTGTCGAATTTCGGCGAGCCGCTTGTCGGATTCGGCCTGATTGATGTGCATAGCCACATGGCGACCGACTGTCCGAAGCAGATCATGATCTTCGAAATTGAGATTCGGAACGACGCGGGGTTCTTGCAACACGATGAATCCGGACAGACGCTTACCCAGGAACAAAGGCACGACCAGCCACCAACTGCCATCGCGTTGAAGCCAGCTTTCGAGCTTGAGGTCCTCGTATCGATCGGGGTGCCGCTGCATTTCCTCGAGATCAACGATCCACTGTCGATCTTCCAGGAACCTGACAAGCCCGGATTCTGTGGCAATCGGGGGAACGCCCGGAATCGAGCAACGCCAAGAGCCTGTCGGCAAGTAGGTTTTGCTATCCTGCTCTCTCGTCCAGACCACTCCTCCCGGGCTGTCAACGATTTGCGCGACGGCCCGCACGGCCGCCGCAGCCACATCTTCCAGTCCGGATTTCGACAGTGTCGAGATGAAGCGTAGCCATTCCTTGCGGTAGTCATATTTGTACTGCAGAAACGTTTTGGTCAGGATCACGCGTACACGCGCGCGGATGCGTGCTGAGGCAAGTACAACCGCCGCGGCACCTCCGGCGGCCACGGCAAGTACGATGCCCCCCACGTCGCTCCACGATCCCCCGTAACGCTGAATGTAGCGGTATCCGATGGCGACCAGCACCACGTAAACGGCGATGATCGTCATACCGAATGAATAAAATGCGATTTGGCGCGGGACTTGTGCCGCGGCGGACATGTGAGATCTGCGCCAGGCACCAAGCACCAATGGAACGGCGAGCAGCGCATTAACAAAGCCCCGTGCTGCCCAATACTGAGCTCCCGTAGTAACGCCGGCCATAACCAGGCCATACAGGATCAAATCGAACAGGAACACGCCACCAATGGCGATGCACAGATAGGCAACGTCGGAACGCGCATCAATCGGCGCGTTGCGATACAACTGCTCAGCGGCAAGCACGATCAGCACTGAAAGCACGTATCCGCCGGATACCCATACGATAGCGGGCAGCGGCTCTTCGGTATGGAACAGGAAATACCCGACAGGTAACCCAACCAGAAGGAGAATAAGGACTCCGTAGCCGGACCGTAACCAACGCGCCGGGCTGGTTTCTGCTATCTCGCGCAAAATTACGATTATCGCAACGAGCCATGCCAGGCCCCGGGCCCATTCGACAAACGTGACAAGTGCATAGGCGCGGGTAATATCCAGGAACCCTGCAATCCAGACGCCCGCCCACACCAGGCTGATGCCAGTGGCGAGTGCTGGTAACCGCGACTGGTCGCTACGCTGCCAGCCACTCAACAACAAGATCGTCAACAGAGCATAGACGATCAGTGCAACCGCATAGCCAAACGCGCCAATCTCGTTGATGTCTGTCATCTAATAGGGCTCAAAATAACAATCAAGCCATTGTATCAAGGAGAGTCCCTTCAGGACTGCGCCGAGACCGCACTCGCTTCATGAGCGCAATAGCATGATCAAGCCTTTTCAGCGTTCTTGCCCGCCTCGAGCCATTGATCGGCGACTTCTTTATA